>NZ_CP013266.1 GCF_001456115.1 Sphingobium baderi
ACCCTGGAAATGGCGCCACTTGAAATCCGTCATCGTTCCGTCCGTCCAATCTCCGCCAAGCATGCTCAAGCTTCACGATTTTTGCAACAGAGCCGCCGAGCATCAACAAGAGAAGCGGCGCGATGCAGCACGTCGAGGCGAGGATCGCTCCGACCACACCGCCCGCCGCGAACCATCCTGGCCGGCGGCTCGCCGTTGCCTTTGGCTGCTCAAGAACCTGCATTTGCATATTAGCGCGATCCATGCGACTCGCCTCTCGATTGCTATTCCACTTCATGCTACGCTCTGTAGGTACTACAGACTCAAGAGGTTTTTTGGACCGATGAGCGATCACGTTTTCGGGAAGGGAATGCAGCGCGCTGACTTGGCCAAGCTTACGGGCTGCAATCTGGAAACCATCCGCTATTACGAGAAAATCGGTATGATGCCGGACCCGCCGCGCACGGCCTCCGGCTACCGCATTTATGGCGAGGACCACGTATCCCGCCTGCGCTTCATCTTGCGCGGCCGCGAACTCGGCTTTTCGCTCGACGAAGTACGCGGCCTGCTTGCCCTCGTCGAGGGCGGCGCGCAGACCTGCGCAGAGGTCAAGGAGCGCACTGAGCGGCATCTGGCCGATGTGCGCGCGAAGATCGCCGATCTCAGGCGCATCGAGAAAGTGCTGACCCAGACCGCCGCGCAATGCTCCGGCGATATGGTGCCGGACTGCCCGATCATCGAGGTGCTCGCCTCATGACCCGCTGAGCGTTAGGATTTCGTGTTCTCCCGCAAACTACCCCTTCTTGCGCAACAGCGGAACGACTGCAATTCTCCACCCGGCTCTGTTGCAAAAATCGTGAAGCTTGAGCATGCTTGGCGGAGATTGGACGGACGGAACGATGACGGATTTCAAGTGGCGCCATTTCCAGGGTGATGTGATCCTGTGGGCGGTGCGCTGGTATTGTCGCTATCCGATCAGCTATCGCGACCTTGAGGAAATGCTGGCGGAACGCGGCATTTCGGTCGACCATACGACGATCTATCGCTGGGTCCAGTGCTACGCCCCGGAGATGGAGAAGCGGCTGCGCTGGTTCTGGCGGCGTGGCTTTGATCCGAGCTGGCGCCTGGATGAAACCTACGTCAAGGTGCGGGGCAAGTGGACCTACCTGTACCGGGCAGTCGACAAGCGGGGCGACACGATCGATTTCTACCTGTCGCCGACCCGCAGCGCCAAGGCAGCGAAGCGGTTCCTGGGCAAGGCCCTGCGAGGCCTGAAGCACTGGGAAAAGCCTGCCACGCTCAATACCGACAAAGCGCCGAGCTATGGTGCAGCGATCACCGAATTGAAGCGCGAAGGAAAGCTGGACCGGGAGACGGCCCACCGGCAGGTGAAGTATCTCAATAACGTGATCGAGGCCGATCACGGAAAGCTCAAGATACTGATCAAGCCGGTGCGCGGTTTCAAATCGATCCCCACGGCCTATGCCACGATCAAGGGATTCGAAGTCATGCGAGCCCTGCGCAAAGGACAGGCTCGCCCCTGGTGCCTGCAGCCCGGCATCAGGGGCGAGGTGCGCCTTGTGGAGAGAGCTTTTGGCATTGGGCCCTCGGCGCTGACGGAGGCCATGGGCATGCTCAACCACCATTTCGCAGCAGCCGCCTGATCGGCGCAGAGCGACAGCCTACCTCTGACTGCCGCCAATCTTTGCAACAGAGCCTATGAAACGCCCCCTTCTCATCGCGCTCGGCGCGGCGGCCCTGGGCGCCGCCGGCCTTCTCTCGGCGCCGACGATTTCACCGCTCGCCGCGCAAGCTGCCCCCGCGCAAGCCGCCGCGGTCCAGAAGACAACGTTCAGCATCGAAAACATGACGTGCGCCATGTGCCCGGTGACAGTGACAAAGGCGATGAAAGGCGTCGCCGGAGTGAAGTCCGTCACTGTCGACTTCGCCGCCAAGACGGCGACGGTCATTTATGACCCGGCGACCGCCACCGTCGCAGCCATTGCCGCCGCGTCCACCAATGCCGGCTATCCGGCCCGCCCGGCGGGATGAGGACCGCAGCATGAAGGACGCAACGCTTCTGAAGACCGGCATCGCCGGCTCGCTCATTGCTGTGATCTGCTGCGCCACGCCTTTGCTGGTTGTCCTGCTCGGCGCGATCGGGTTGTCGGCCTGGCTGGGCTGGATCGATTATGTCCTCATGCCGGCGCTCGCCTTCTTTGTCGCGCTCACCGGCTATGGCCTCTGGCGCCGACAACGCGCCGCAGATTGCTGTGCGACTGAAACACAAACGAACAAGGAAAATAGCTGAACATGTCAGACTGCTGCACCACCGAAGGAAGCCGTAAGGGCGGCTACGACCTTGCCGTCATCGGCGCCGGATCGGCCGGATTCTCGGCCGCGATCACCGCCGCCGATCAGGGCGCCAATGTCGCGCTGATCGGCCACGGCACCATCGGCGGCACCTGCGTCAATGTCGGCTGCGTGCCGTCGAAGACGATGATCCGCGCGGCCGAGGCGCTGCATGGTGTGCGGGCCGCGCAACGCTTTCCCGGCCTGGTCGGGGAAGCAAGCGTGGCCAACTGGCCCGCGCTCGTCGCGGCCAAGGACGAGCTGGTCACCAGCTTGCGGCAGAAGAAATATATTGACCTGCTGCCCGAGTACAACGGCGTTGCCTATCTGGAAGGCGCGGCGCGTCTGAACGGGCAGGGCGTGATGGTGAATGGCGCCGCGATTTCAGCGGGCAAGATCATCATCGCGACCGGCACCTCGCCGGCCCTGCCGGACATTCCCGGCATTGAGGAGGTGCCTTATCTCACCAGCACGACTGCCCTGGAACTTGGCGCGCTACCGCGCTCATTGCTCGTCATCGGCGGCGGCTATATCGGCTGCGAACTGGCGCAGATGTTCGCGCGCGTCGGCGTGGCGGTGACGCTCATCACCCGCCGCCGCTTGCTGCCGGAGGCCGAGCCGGAAATCTCCGAGGCGCTGACCGGCTATCTCCGCGACGAGGGCATTACCGTCCGGACCGGACTAACTTATCGCGGAATCGCGCGCACGGCTGCCGGCGTCGAGCTGAGTATCACCACCGACGGCGCACAGCAGGTGATCGCCGCCGAGCAGGTGCTCGTAGCCACCGGACGGGCGCCGAATACCGATGGCCTCGGCCTTGTCGAAGCGGGCATCGCCCAAGCCGACAACGGCAGTGTGGTCGTGGACGACCGGATGCGCACCTCGAGACCGGATGTCTATGCGGCCGGCGACGTCACCGGTCGCGATCAGTTTGTCTATATGGCGGCCTATGGCGCGAAGCTCGCCGCGCACAACGCGCTGAACGGCGACGACCTCGTCTACGACAATACGGTCATGCCCTGGGTCACGTTTACCGACCCACAGGTGGCGGGCGTGGGACTGAGCGAAAGGGCAGCGCAGGCAGCGGGCTTCGAGACCAAGACCTCGATCGTCGCCCTCGACCAGGTGCCGCGGGCACTGGCCGCTCGCGACACACGGGGGTTGATCAAGCTGGTCGCTGACAAAACGTCCGATCGCCTGCTGGGCGGTCAAATCGTCGCGCCCGAGGGAGCCGACAGCATCCAGACCATGGTGCTCGCGATCAAACACGGCATGACGACGAAGGCGCTGGGCGAGACGATCTTTCCCTATCTCACCACGGTCGAGGGCCTGAAACTCGCCGCACAGGGCTTCGGCAAGGATGTGGCAAAACTGTCCTGCTGCGCAGGATGAAAGAGAGCGTCATGAGCCCCACTACATATATCGAGCATTTCCCGTCGATCAGTCGGTCTCAAGATTCCGCGGAACTCCTCGTCGCGCTGTTGCGGGAACTCGCCAAGGGGCGCCCGGTATCGCGAACCACGCTTGCCGGGATTCTCAACTGGCCTGATGAGCGCATCGCCGCCGTGCTCGCGCAAACCGCCAGTACCGAATATGATGATGACGGAAACATCATCGGCCACGGCCTCACCCTACGCGAAACGGCGCATTCCTTCGAGATCGACGGCCGCCGCCTCTACGCCTGGTGCGCTTTGGATACATTGATGTTTCCGGCGCTGCTCGGCTGTACAGCCCGCGTCTCATCGCGTTGCGCTGCCACCGGAGCGCCCGTTTCGCTTACCGTGTCACCAAACGAGATACGGGCTGTTGAACCCGCCGACGTGGCGGTGTCGTTGGTGCCGCCGCAGGAAACGAACGACGTTCGTCGGTCCTTCTGCTGCCACGTCCATTTCTTTGCTTCTACCCATGTGGCGCAAGACTGGGCCTCCAAGCGTCCGGGGTTGACCATCATCGGCGTTCGGGAGGCTTTTTGTGTGGGCCAGGAGCTGAATCGACAGCTGTTGCACCCGCCACACCGGGCAACGCCATGATCGCATACAACCCAGTTGACATCGGATTTGCAGCGCGCGGATCGAACTCCGGGGAGCGCATGCCCTGCCGACAGAGGAGGGAGGTGTCCGATGCCCCCTACACAGCGTCCCGTCTGGCCCATGATGCCGGAGTGAGCGTACATATTGTGCGCGACTATGTGCTGCGCGGGCTGCTGCGCCCGGCGCGCCGCACGCAGAGCGGTCACCGTCTCTATGACGATCATGCGCTGGAGCGGATGCGCTTCGTGCGCACCTTGTTCGAGGCGGGCGTCGGCCTCGATGAACTGACCAGGCTGTGTCACGCTCTGGACGGCGGCGGCGGCGATGCCATCGAATTTCTGCTATGCCTGCGGGCACGACTTGCCGCGCGGCGCGCGGCCCTGGACGTGCTGGACGGGCATCTGGAGCAAATGATTTCCGCCATCGGTGCCGACACCGCCAAAGAATCCGCCCGTGCCTGACAACCCTGCTTCCGAATCATCCTTCCACTGCCGCCTTTGGCCGGGCGGGTCGCCGCAATTGCGCCCGGCCAGCGCCGCATCGCTGACCATAGGCGATCATACCCGTGCCCCCGCCCGGGCGATCGCCTGTTCGCGGCGGCGATGCGGCGCATCATCTCTCGTCGCGCCGCGTTTGATTTCCGCCCCCCGTTCCTGCTGTGACAATGTCGTTTTCTGAGTTCATCATCGACACATTGCTGCCGCTTGTCGCCGCCGCGACGGTCGGCCTGACACTGGGCTTCGAGCGTGAACTGGCGCGCAAACCCGCAGGCCTTCGGACACAGTTTCTGATCACGTTGGGCACGGCCATATTCGTCCTGGCTGGGCGCTCAATTCCGGGGATGGAAACCGGACGGGTCGCGGCAAATGTGGTGACGGGCCTCGGGTTTCTGGGTGCGGGAGTTATATTGCAGCATCGCGGCACCGTGCGCGGGTTGACGACCGCCGCTCTTATCTGGGTGAACGGCGCGTTGGGCCTTGCTGCCGCCACGCAGGAGTATGTGTTGGCGGGCGTAGGCGTCGGTCTGGCGCTGGCCGCGCTGCGCGTGCTTGCGCTCATCGAAAAACGCTTAGGCGAAAAGTGGCAAATCCTCGAATATCAAATTACAACATATGAGAACGAGAGCGTTGTCCAAGCCATCCACGACGCTCTCAGCAAATGCCGATTACAGGAAGGTCCGCTTGCATACGAACGACAGGACGGGGTAACCCGGATGCATATCTCGTTCTGCGACACTCCCACGCGGCACCGTGAATTCTTGGAGCAGCTCCGCAAGATGTCAGACGTCACAGATGTCAGGGTGCTGTGACGTCAGGCTGTGATCAGGTTGATCGCGGTTACTCGATGGAGGCCCGCCCCTTCCCCGATCGACGGTTCTCCGAACGTTCTCACTTAGCGTTGTCTGGCGTACTTTCCACGCTGTGCCCTCAGAATGCCGCAATACCGACGGCACCGCTTTGGCGGCGCTGAGGATGAAGGGGGCGCCGCCCCCCTCTGTGCAAGGGCTGGACCGTCTCCGCGCGTGACGCGCTCCGCTTGGCGATCGGGGCGGTCTCCCCACCCTTCCGCGCCTGCGGCTTGTGCAGGGCGGGCGATCCCCCTCCCCCCCGATCGGCCCCATTTGCCCATTCACCCCCCGCTCTCGGCGAGGGCCAGAAGTCGATGTGAGCCATCGCCTTCGGCTCTATTCCAGAAAGGGAAACACCATGCAGAACGCTCCCGACCGCGCCGCGCATATCGAACGCATCGCCGCGCTGAACGACACGTTGCGGGCTAACATTACGAAGCCGACCGGCCTTGATCGCATCGTCATGACGGCGGGGATCGCCGGGGGCATCGGCGACGTGACGACGTGGAGCGGATGGCGCAAGCGGGCCGAGCTGCTCCGGACTGTGCGCGATTTTGACGCCTTCAGCCCTGACAGCCCCGAGCGGGATTTCGGACGGTTCGAGTGGCAGGAAGCCGTCTGCTATTTCAAAATCGACTATTACGACCCCTCTCTTGAGTGGGGATCGGCGAACCCGGCTGACCCGGCAGTCACAGCCCGCGTCCTGACGATCATGTGGGCCTACGAATACTGATAGACCGGCGCGGGCGGCCCCCTCGCCGCCCCGCCTTTCCCAAAGGAAAGGAATCTCCCATGCCGCAGGCATTGACCAGCCCCGAGGGCATTCCGCTCGCGACCGTCCTACGTCTTAACGCCGAACGGACCATCGACCTTGAACGATACGAGGAAGACGGCGCGTTCGACCGCTACGGCTATCTTCGCGACCTCGCCGACAACCACGGCGCGGACCTCGCGCGCGTGATCGAGATCGCGGACCTGCTCGGCCCCGAAGAGGATTTCGACGGCCTTGTGACCACCATCGAGGACGCGGCCGAAGGCTTCGGCTTCGGCGCTTCCATTTTCGACTGACCCAGCACGCGCGGGCCGATCCTGCGCGCCCCGTTCCCGAAGGATCAAGCATGACCAACGAATTGATGAACCGCGTCCAGATCGACGAGATCACCGCAGGCCGGGACGCCGCGATTGCCAAATGGCTTGAGGCTTACGACAGTTTCCACGCTCTCACCGATGCTGCCAATGGGCTTTGCTTCGCCGGGGGCATCAGCCTGCCCATTCCTGCGGATGACCGCTACAGCGATAGCGGCCTGACGCGCGCGTTCCATAGCGCCGCCCCGCACAACACCCGCGACCGGGAAACTGGCGCGGTCAGCAGCGTCAGCGGACGCGACCATTTCCGCGCGAAAATCACCGTCGCCATGGATCGGCGATGCTGGCGGCACCTTCTCGAAACGCTGGGATTCGACCAGCTTCTCGACCGGCAGGCCCGAGAGGAGTTCTACAAGGGGATCAACGACACGCCGCCCGCCTTCACGTCTGAGAATTGCGCCAACACCTTCGGCCATATTTGGGAGAACCGGCGCGGCCTCTATCTGCGCGGCATCGCCAATACCTTTTCGGCGCTGGACCGGCGCTTTCGCTCGCATGATGGCTTCAAGATCGGCAGCCGTCTCATCATTGAACGCGCCTTGAGCGACAGCCGGTCCTACTGGACCGACTATAATCGACGGGACACTCTGCGCGATGTCGAGCGGGTTTTCCGCGAGCTGGACGAGCTGGGGCCGGTTCCTGAAAGCGCCAGCATCGCGCGCCGCATCACCGATACGCGCGAGGCGACCCCCTTCGTCATCGAGGGCGATTATTTCCGGGTCCGCGTCTTCGGGAACGGTAATCTGCACCTGTGGTTCGAGCGCAAAGACCTCTTGCAGCGGGTGAACCTCTTGCTCGCCGAGCATTATGGCGAAGCAATCGGCGATGCCTACGACAACACCGAGGCGGACGATGCCCCGCAATTCCACATGACCCACGCCAAGGATTTCGGCGCGTTCATGTCGAGCGATGCCGTCGCGGCGCAGGTTATCCGCCTCGCCGAGATCGGGCGGGGCATGGGTGTGCTGGAACCCAGCGCCGGGACCGGGATGCTGGCGAAGGCCGCGCGCGAGGCTGGCGGAAATGTCGCCTGCATCGAGATACAGCCGGGCATGGCGCACGAGCTGCGCGTCCTGCACGGCTTCGGCGATGTGCGCGAGGCAGATTTCCTCAGCCTCAAACCGAGGCCGATCTATGACCGCATCGTCATGAACCCGCCTTTTGATCGCGGGCGTGATTGCGATCATGTCCGCCATGCCTTCGCTTTCCTGAAGCCGGGGGGCGTGCTGATCGCTGTCATGAGCGCCCGCGCCGAGTTTCGGGAGGATGCACGGCACCGCGCGCTCCACAAGATCGTCGATCAGTGCAAGCCGTCCTGGGGCTGGAAGAAGTGGCACGACCTTCCCGAAGGATCGTTCGCCCACGCCGGAACCAACATCAACACCGTCATTTTGGCAATCCGCAAGCCGGGGTGACGGTGCGACAGAGCATAGACAGCGGTTCCGGCAAAAAATCGAAGGCCGGCGCTCCCCGAGGAGCGCCGGCCTCATTCGTTGCTGGTTATCGCGTTCAATATCCAGCATGGATACGATCCTCACTGATCGGCTGACCAACTTGCGCTATGCTCCTCTTTTTGATGGGGACCATATGCCATGACTGTCCCACCCATCGTTGCGCGCCGTGTCCTGCCTGCCCCGCAGCGCGAGGCATTGGACCTCATGCTTCGGGCGCTGTTCATTCTGGACTGCGCCGGGGAACTCGGCCCAGGTGCCGCGCTGTCTGGTGCGATCGACGCCCTGATTGATGCCCCCAACGCGGCCGATATGACGCCGCAGGAGCGCGCCGAGTTTGCGGGGCGGCTCGATGCCTATCAAGCTGCCGTGACGATCGCCCAGGGCAAGGCCCTGCCCCTCACATTCCACGGCTAATGGCGCAAGATCCGCGCGGCGGACTCTTGCGGCGCTTATAGTCCCGATCCCTTCTCCGCTCCCCGTCGAATAGATCGGGCGCGCGCTCGGCGCGCGGATCGAAGGGGGCGCCGCCCCCCTCTGTGCAAGGGCTGGACCGTCTCCCGCGCGTGCCGCGCGCTCGCTTGGCGATCGGGGCGGTCTCCCCACCCTTCCGCGCCTGCGGCTTGTGCAGGGCGGGCGATCCCCCTCCCCCCCGATCGGCCCCGGTTTGCACATTCACCCCCCGCTCTCGGCGAGGGCCAGAAGTCGATGGAGCCATCGCCTTCGGCTTCATTGAGAGAAAGGAACAGCACCATGGTTAAGACTTCCAAGCCCACGATCCTGCATCTGACGGTCGATCAGCTTCATCGCAGCGACCTCAATGTCCGCAAGAAGCCATCCAGCGCCGCGAGCGATGCCGAGGTTTCCGCTTCGCTGCTGTCCGTCGGTCTCATTCAGCCGATGGTGGTTATCCCTCGCGAGGCCGGGGGGTATGAGGTGGTGGCCGGGGATCGCCGTCGCCGTCTTCTCACCGCGCTGGCCGAGGCCGATCCGAGCCGGAAGGGCATGACCTTTCCGTGCATGAAGGTCGATGATTTGAGCAAGGTCACGGAAATCAGCATGGCCGAGAACCGCGCGCGCGAGGCGATGTCGCTACCCGATGTCTATAAGGGTTTTGCCGCCATTCGGGCCGAGCGCCCCGAAGCAACCCTAGAGGAGCTGGGGGCGATGTTCGGCTATGATGTGGCCCGAACCGCGCGGATCATGCGGATCGCCAATCTTCACCCGGAAATCATGGACCTCTACAGCGCCGGGGAGATCGGGGACGCCGAGGCGCAGGCATATGCCGCGACCGAGGATCGCTCGCTACAGATCGCGGTCTATCGCCAGTTGGAGCAGCAGGCGACCCGGCCTCACGAGAAGAACGCCAATGCCATTCGCAAGGCGATGAACTCCGGCGACCACGAATTGACGAAGCTCATGCGCTATGTCGGCGTCGATGCCTATCGCGCAGCGGGCGGGGATTTCGAGGCCGACCTGTTTTCGCAGGATGGTGCGGGGATCGTCCAGAATCCCGATGTGCTTCGCGACCTCGCAGAGCAGCGCGTCGAGGAGGACAAGGATCGGTACGAGCATAACATCGTCCGCAATGGCCGGATGCTCGGCGAGAAGTGGGGCCTTGCCGACCTGCAGTTTTCGTGGGCCGCTTCCCCGCCGCAGATCAAGCAATATGGCTATCTCTCGACCGACCATGAACTTCGCATCCGGGAGCAGAAGCGGGGCGCGTTGCCCAAGGCTACCGCGAAAACCTATGCGTCGATGGAGAAGCGCCTTGCCGCGATGATCGGTGAGGATGACGAGCCGCTGCCCGGTCAGGAGGAGGCTTTCGAGAAACTGACGGCCGAGATGGCGGAGCTGGACGCGCAGCGCACCGTCATCCTGCCCAGCAAGGGCGCGGTCGTGGCCGTGGCGTCCATCGAGAATGACGGCACTTTCGACGTCGAGCTTTGGTTCGCGGATCGAGCTGCCAAGGGCGCGGAATTGCCCAAGGGGGCGACCGGGCAGCGTGGACCCAAGCCCGAGCCGACACCGGGAGAGGCCGAGCGGGCGCGCTTCGGGCTGTCCAAGGACAATATGCAGGTGATGATGCTGATCCGGCGCGACATGATCCGGGCCGAG
The DNA here is from genome assembly GCF_001456115.1 of Sphingobium baderi. Lineage (NCBI taxonomy): Bacteria > Pseudomonadati > Pseudomonadota > Alphaproteobacteria > Sphingomonadales > Sphingobiaceae > Sphingobium > Sphingobium wenxiniae. The sequence continues at coordinate 10,425 of NZ_CP013266.1, forward strand.
TTGATGCAGTCGGCTTGCGCGGGTTCGTCGCTTGCGCTCGACTTCATGCTGTTCTCGCAAGCCCGCACCATTCTCACCCCGACGCCGGGTTATGGGAATACGGTCTATTTCCATGGCGAGCATCAGGGGATCAACGACCTGACGCATGACGAGGACGGTACGACCAAGATTCACGATCTTGTCGGGAGCCGCCCCGAACGGGCCGCATGGCTGACCACCAAGGAGGGCTTGGCATCGAGCGCGTGGGTTTCGACGCGCGATCCCATCGAAGGCTTCATTCTGTTCCGTCAGTTGCCCGCGAGCGAGAAGAACAAGGTGACGGCCATGATCGCCGGACACATGCTCTTGGCTACCACATCGGTCTATGCCGAGGGCCGCACCCCCCGCATGGTCCGCGAGCTTGCCAATTGCATCGAGGCGGAGCCGGGTTTCGGGCGTTGGCGCGATGCCGTCGAACTGGATGAGGCGTTTTTCTCCACCTTCTCGAACAAGGCCCGTCTGGCCCTTCTCGACACTTGGGGGCTGGCGGATCGAGCCAAGGGCATGAAGGGGAACGAAACCGCCGCCTTCTGCGCCCGCATCGCGAATTGCGACGATCAGGACGCCAAGTTGCTCGGCCTTCATCCCGATGATGTTGCCGAGGCCGTGAACTGGCTTCCCGACTTCATGGAGAGCGGCAACGTGCCCCCTCTGCCCGTCGAGGAGGAGGAACAGGAAGACGACGAGGGCGACGAGTTTGGGGACGATGAGGATCAGGACGACGATCACGAGCAGATCGACGAAGCCGCTTGATCCACGGCGGGGGGCTTAGGCCCCCCGCTTCATTCCCGATGACGGAGGCACCACCATGGCCCGCCATTGCGTTCGCGAACCCCGCTATATCCCACCCGTTCACGTCATAGGCGAGCAGCCCGATCTATTCGGAGGCCCGACCATCAGCCACGCGACCGAGCGCAAGCCGATCAGCAACAAGTGGATGAGCGACATGACGAAATGGGCCGTGTCGCCATGGCTCGGCGACATGGACCCGGAAAGCGCCCTTGAGCCGGAAACCGTTCTCGAGACAGCGCCCGCCCCGCTCCCCGTCTATCTGGTCGCCTGCGTCGCCGCGAAGCTGGACCACGCGGCTGAGGCGCGCGACCTCTACGCCTCCCCTTGGTTCCGCAAGGCCCGCGCCCATGTCGAGCGCACCGGCGCCCCGTGGCTGATCCTTTCGGCCAAGCATGGCCTGATCGCCCCCAGCGCCGTCATCGAGCCGTATGATGTCACCCTTGGCGCGATGGGGGCTGGCGCGCGCCGCCTATGGGGCGCCCGTGTGTTGGACGAGCTGGCCCGCGCTGTGGACGCCCGCGCTCCGCTGATCGTCCTCGCAGGGCGGACTTACCGCGATCCCCTCTGGCCGAGCATCGCCCAGCGGGCGAGCGTGCCGATGGAGGGCATGGGCATCGGCGAGCAACTGGCTTGGCTCACGCGAGAGGCGTGATAGAGTTAGGTCGACCGGGGGGAAGGCGAAAACAACCCCGGTCAATCATGGTGCGGCGGGAGGCTTACCCAAGTCTCCCGCCCCTTTCGTTCCGGCAGCGCCGGGATCGCACGCGGCCAGGGCCGCGCGGAATCGCTCGCGCGCTTCGCCCTTCGGGCCGCGATCCCTTGGGAAGGGGGCCGCCCCGGTGCGGCGCGGCAATCGGCGCCGCGCGTGCCGCGCAGCAGCTCCTGTCCAGACCGGCCTGCGGCCGGTGAAGGCAGGGCGCGGCGACGGTGGTGGGAATATTCCTTCTCTACGACAGTTGGCATTTTACCATGGGTTTCAGCCCCGACCGTCAAGGATCAACGGTCCCCCCAAAATCCTGCGGATTTCGGTTCCCCCGTTGCCCGCTGTCGCGGCCGCTTCGCGGTCCCTGACCGCCGGGGCCGCTACGCGCCCATGGTCCGACACTCCTGTTCGTCAACGATAAGGAGAACAGGATGCAAGTGACATTGTTTAAGGCTCTGAAATCAATCAAGGTAGGTGATGACCAAGCTACGGCGGTCGTCGAGCAGCTAGAGGAGTTTATGGCGCTCAAGATCAAGGAAGCGAACGCCGCGCTGGAAGCGCAGAACAAGGCGCTGGAGAGCAAGATCGACGGCCTGAAAACGCAGCTTACGATCCTCAGCATCATGCTCGGGGTCATCAGCCTAGCGTCTCTGGCGGGTCCGATACTCGCCAAGCTCATCAAATGAGCAGCGGGAGGGCTTCGGCCCTCCCTTTTTTTGCTTCGTTCCGCAAACCCGCCCGCCATGCTGATCGGCATCGAGCCGACACCATGCCGTGAACGCGCGACGGCGCGTCCCTTCGATCGGCACCGCGACCAGGTGCGCGCCGATCAAGGTGCGCTGCCTTATCGTCAGCGCAAAATGATGATAGGTAGTCATCGGAAGGAGCCGTGTCGTGACGATCATCCCTGTTCTGCTGATCCTGGCCGGCATCGTCTTGTGGAAGTTCACGCGGCGAGCTGCCTTCAATCGCCGGAATGAATATGGCGTGGAGGTCTTTAATTCCTACGGCCACATGCAGGGCCGGCGCTTCATTGAGAAGACGCTTCGCTTCGGTGCTGTGATCTTGGTGCTGGTTGGCATCGGCCATGCAATTGCTCCGCACCAAGGGTCGTCGTCGGCCGCGCCTGTCGAAACATCGCATCCCAAGAAGTAGTCGGGCGCGGGCCTTCGGCCACGGCTCTATCGCCGCTTCGCTGCGACCGAACCCGCAAAGCGGTTTCGGCCAGAGGTGACGATCCTCGCGTGAAATCCAATGCCCGAGATCCGCACAGCGGATCTCGACGCCGATAGTGGCGGCTCCCGAGCGGGGCCGCGGGCGTCGGCTTGGTCTCCGCTTCGCTGCGACCAGGCCGCGCCGATCGAGCTGCCGGCCTTCGGCCTGATCCTCCGCAGCGGCGCTTTGACGCCGCCGTCATGAAGGGGGCGCCGCCCCCCTCTGTGCAAGGGCTGGACCGTCTCCGCGCGTGACGCGCTCCGCTTGGCGACCGGGGCGGTCTCCCCACCCTTCCGCGCCTGCGGCTTGTGCAGGGCGGGCGATCCCCCTCCCCCCCGATCGGCCCCATTTGCCCATTCACCCCCCGCTCTCGGCGAGGGCCAGAAGTCGATGTGAGCCATCGCCTTCGGCTCTATTCCAGAAAGGGAAACACCATGAAGCGCAGCACCCCCAGCAACACCCAGCGGGCGGACATCTATCAGGAGGTGACGGACCATATCATTTCCCTGCTGGAAAGCGGTTGCCGTCCTTGGTCCCCGTCGTGGACGAGTGGAGCGGCGACCTTGCCCCGGCGTCACGGGGGCGAAGCCTATCAGGGCATCAATATCCTGTTGCTTTGGTCGCAGGCGATGCGGCGCGGCTACCGCAATCCCACATGGATGACCTTCAAGCAGGCTTTGGAGCTTGGTGGGAACGTCCGCAAGGGCGAGCGCGGCTCGATGGTTGTCTATGCCGGAAGCCTCACCCCGAAGGGCGGCGAGGACAGCCCTGCCGATGGCGAAGGCGAGCGGCGTATCCCCTTCCTGAAACGCTATGTCGTTTTCAACGTCGAGCAGATCGAGGGGCTTCCCGAGGGCAAATATCCCACCCCGGAGCCGGTCATTCAGAACCGGGACGAGCGCGACGCTGACCTTGATCGGGCTTTCGCCGCCTATGGCGTGGCGATCACCGAGCAGGAGGGCGGGGCCTATTATAATGAGCAGGCCGATCGCATCACAATGCCGCTTTACGAGAGTTTCACCAGCGGCAACGCTTTCTATGCGACCCTTGCCCATGAGGGAATCCATGCCAGCGGTCACAAGAGCCGGTTGGACCGCGAGACGCTGCATAAATATGGCGAAAGCATCGCGACGAGGGCGAAGGAGGAACTTGTGGCCGAGATCGGGGCCGCCTTCCTTTGCGCCGCCCTTGGCATGGAGCCGACCGAACGGGAGGACCACGCCGCCTATATCGACCATTGGTTGAGCGCCCTTCGGCACGACAAACGGGCGATCTTTCAGGCCGCGACCGCAGCACAGGCCGCCAGCAATTTCATCCTCGCCGCCATGGACGCGGACGAGGCCCAGCGCGCCGCAGCGTGATCGAGGGGGGCGGCCCAGCGCCGCCCACCTCCTCCCCGTCACCATAGGACAGGCAGATGAGCGCCTTCGACTTCCAGCAATTCCGCGCGGCGCTTGATGCCCTTTTGCCCGTCGAGCGGGCGCAGGCCGTCTTTCCAGCACTCCGGTCCTTGCCCATCGGCGCGCGCGTCGGGCGCTATGTCCGAGAGCCGGGAGCCGACAAGTGGCGCTGCGAATACACATCGACCCGCCATAATCGCGCCGGGGAGGAGCTGACCTCCCACCATCGCACCATGACCTCTGCCTGGTCGATTGCGATGGACGTGGGTTTTCCATCGAAACACCGGGAAGCGGAGATCGAAGAGATCGCGCGCGCGGCTCATGCCGTGATGCTCGCGCAGGGTCTCACCCGGCTCCCCGAGCGCGGCAGCGCCGAGGATGACGCGGCAATGGCGGAACTCTCCACCGATGAAGCGGCCGAGATCGTTGAGATCGAGCGCGAGGCGGTCGCTCCGGCACCGGCCACGAAGGATGATATCTGGCGTCGCCAATATCGGGAGGACATGGCTCGCAAGCGGACGATGGGGGTACAGCCCGACCTATTCGATGGACCGTCGATCACCCACTATCACCGTCTTCCTCGCCGTCCCGCCTTTACGATGCCGCCCCGCGAAACGCTCGCCGCGAAGCTGGAGCGGATCAAGGGCAATCCGCTTGCAACCTTTGGTCCTCCGGGCGATCGCCAGCCACTATCGCCCATGGAGAAGGAGAAGCTTTTGCGTTCGGCCGCGAACTGGCTTCGCGTCGGGCAGCGCGTGCGGGTCAAGGACTCCATGCGGTCGGTCGATGGCAGCATCGAGCGGCGCGTTCTCGGCCGCGAGGGCGTCATTTGGCGCCTGTGCAGCGTGATCTTTGACGATCACACCTATGTCTTCCTCGATCCCGTAAGAGGCGAACGCAGCGAAAAGGTGGTGTTTATCGAAATTCGCGACTTGGAGCCTATCGAATAGGCAGGCCGAATCCGCTCGGCGCCCCCGATTTGGTCGCCTCTTAAGCCGCGAAAATCGGGACCAAATTGGCCGATTTTCTTGCCTTTTTCACCCATTTCCGCTAGACCGTTGTGCCAGCCCGATTGTTGAAAGGATCGAGCCATGAACGCGAACACGCCCTTCCCCGCACCGCGTCCCGCCATCAGCGCGGCCGAGCGGGCGCGCCGCGAAAAGGCGGTCAGCTTCGCCCGTGGCAGCGTCCGCTACGAGGGCGGAATCCTCACCGATGAGATCGAGCGGATCAACGCCCGTTTCATCGCCGGCGAGCTGACCACGGAGGAGTTTGTCAGCGCGGTTGGAGCATCCGACACCGCTCGCCTTGGTTGAACAAAACGAAGCCGCGCGCACTTATGCGCGCATTGTTGAACTCGCCCTGGACCCGGTTCGGGGCGAGTTTGACGTTGACCATCTGCGCGAGGTTCATCGCCGCATCTTTCAGGATTTGCCGCACCACGGCCCCGGCGAGTTTCGGCCCGATGCACCGGGCCACTTCAAGCAGCGCGCGCTAGAAGCGAGCAGCGCCCGCATCGTTGTGCCGTATGCGCTGCGATCCGAGACGGATCAGCATCTAGGCCCGACGCTTGCCGCCCTGCAGGGCGGCAAGGCGCTATCCGGCCTCGACACGCTGGAGATGTCCGAGGCCATGGCGCAGACCTATGCGCGGCTCGATTATCTCCACCCCTTCCGCGAAGGGAATAGCCGCACCCTTCGCAGCTTCACCGAACAGCTCGCTCGCGAGAACGGGCACGAACTGGATTGGGGCACCACCAACGTCAGCGCCAAGTCGCGCGATGACCTTTATGTCGCGCGCGACGTGGCGGTTATGAATCTCCGCTATCCCGACCTCACCGAAGAGAAGGTGTTGAGCTTGGAGACGCCCGAGGAATATCGGGCGGGCGTGTTGATGCTTCAGCAGCTTCACACCTACCGGCATCATGATCCCTTGCAGGAGATCATTCGCAAGTCCTTGGAGCGGGGCCGCGATCAGGAGCCTTACGACCGGCGCATGACGGTGCTGGACGCGGCGCGCGAGATCGGCGCGGTCGCGCCGATCGCCGCGAACCAGGCCGCGCGCAACGCGGAGGAGGCGAGGCTTGCCGTGTTGCGTCAGAAGGCCCCGGCGGCGACCGAGCAGCAGGCCATAGAGCGGCGCGAGTGGATCGCGCGGGAAGGTAATATGGCGGCCCTCTCCGAGCGGCTAGGGCAGATCGAGAGCGGCTACATCACGATACGGCACGATCCCGGCGCCCCGGCTCTCGATCGCCTTGCTGCGCTCGCCGACGGCATCGGCCGCGAGCTGGCCCAACAACGCTCCGCCCCTTCCCCGTCGATCATCCCTATGCGGCCTAACGGCCGAGACGATATCGAGAGATAGCCTCTGAAGGCGGCTACCGGGACCGATCAGCACCGGCTTGTGCAAGCGGCACGAGAGCGCGCGCGTCGCGAGCTGGCGCCCGTTCCTCGCACTCGCTCGCCTGTCCAAGCATGATCCATGCGCGGCCATAGGTCCGGGCCGCCATATAGAACACGCTCCCGGAGCAAGCGACGATGCTGCACCGATCCACACGGCCGATTAGGCTTGCGGTGCCGCCGAATTTCGCGGCCATGGCTTCCAGATCAACACGCTGTTGAATCCCGCAGGCACAGCATTGCGAGCGCGCGAGCGCGTTGGAGCCGATGAGGGCGCCGATGGATCGCGCCCAGCGCGGGAAGAGCGGTTCGATCGCCATTCCCGCATTTCTACATAGGCCCGCTATGGGCGTCCATAATGACGCGAGATCCGCTGCGCGGATCGCGGCGCTGATCGAGATCGGCCCCGTGGCCGGTGCCGCGAGCGCGGGCTTGGTCTTCGCTGCGCTACGCTACGACCAGGCCCGCGCTGGTCGAGCTGTCCGGCCTTCAGCCGCGATGATCGAGCGCCGCTTTGGCGTCGCCGGCAACAAGGGGTCGTCGCTCCCTCTGTGCAGGGGCTGGACCGTCTCGGCCGCGTTCCGCTGCCTCCCTTGGCGATCGGGCGGTATCCCCGGCCTTCCCTCCACGTTGTTCCGCAGGTAGTCTTTTGCCCTCTCCCCTCACTCGCTTCGCGTGGGTAGAAGAGGACAGGCCACCAGGACCGAGACAAAACGACGTCGAACCATCGTAAAGGCGACTAAGATGCCAAACAGAATCCCGCTCGATCCGGCTTTGCGGGCGGGCTTTGACGAGACATCCAACGACCAGCGCAGCAAGGCAGAACTGGATGCGTGGTGGGACCATCCCTTTGGCCGGACCCGCCCTGACGGTCGCATCGACGTGCGTTGCCTCAATGGCGGAGCGCATGACAGAAGCTCCGCCCTTGGCGTCGCCGACTCCTATGACGAAGCATGTGCCTTGGCAGAGGAAAAGCAGGCCAACTGGGTCCGGCAGCGGGAACAGCCGATCCCTTCCTGTCGGGACGGGAAAATCATCATGGTTCGGCAGCCGCAGAGGCCCGATGAACAGGAAGTCATTTTGGGGGAATATCAGCCAGAGCAGGAATCGAGTGGAGCCTAATCCTCCATTTTGCTTATCCCCATCGCGACGTTACCTCGCTATCGGTATCTGATTGATGTCCGTCGTCCACGACGGGCTCTTATGGCTGCGCTTGGTATCGAATCCTCGCGCGCCAAAGCCTTGCGCAGCGAGCTGGACCGTGCCGCGCCCATAGCGATCATTGAGGCCATCCATCGCCGCAAGCAGGGCGGGCGCGCGAGGATCGGCGACGGCGAAAAGATCGCCTTGCCCCGCGCCTTCCGGCACCAGCTCCTCCAGCAGCACGCCGCACTTCGTATAGACACCCCCCGGCTGATACATTGCCTCCATCATCTTGCCGGCGAGTCCGGCGATGATGCGCGGATCGTTGCTGGGCGGCGACAAGCGCGTCTGACGGCTCGCAGATGGCGGGTTGGGTCGGTAGCGCGAGCCGTGGGCGAATACGATCAGGCGCGTCGCCATGAGGGCCTGGTGCCGTATCTTCTCGGCCGCGCGCACCGCGCGCCGCACCATTGCCTCGCGCAGCTCGGCGAGATCGGTGACAGGCGCGCCAAACTGGCGCGTGACGGCCGTCGCCTTGCTCGCCTCCGGCTCGGGCTTGAAATCGTCGCACTCGATACCGTTCAGTTCGCGCACGAGGCGTTCCAGAACGACCGTGCCGACATCGCGCGCGACGGCCGGAGGAAGAGCCGCCAGATCGGCCGCTGTGCGGACCCCAAGGGGATGAAGGCGAACGGAAAGCGCTTTTGCGACGCCCCAGACCTCATGGACCGGCCACTCGGCGAAGAGGCGCGCGCGTAGCTCCTTGTCATGGAGATCCACGACACCGCCCCACACCTTTTCCGTGGCCTTGGCGAGCGCGTTCGCGACCTTGGACAAGGCCCGCGTCGGGCCGAGCCCGATGCGGGTGGGAAGCCCTGTGGTGCGGGCGATGGCCTCGCGCAACCTGTGCGCCGCAGCCACGTCACCCAACCCATTCGGCAGGACGGGGAGACGGTAGAAGCTTTCGTCGATCGAGTAGATCTCCACGATGTCGCTATGCTCCGCGATCACCGCGTTGAAGCGACGGTTCATGTCGGCATAGAGTTCGTAGTTGGATGATCGGACCTCGATTCCGTGTCGCTTGATGATGTCGCGGATTTTGAAAAACGGCTCGCCCATCTTGATATGGAGGGCCTTGGCCTCCTCGCTCCGCGCTATCGCGCAGCCGTCGTTGTTGGACAGGACGACGACCGGCACACGGCGCAGCCTGGGATCGAATACCCTTTCAGAGCTGACGTAGAAGTTTGCGATATCGACGATCGCGTAGGTCATCGGCCGCGCCTACCGCTGGTAGTCGCGGACACCGGCGCGCACCACGCCCCATATCTCCGTCTGATCGTCCGCCATCTGTTCCGGGTAGCTCTGGCGGCTGTTGCGTGCCTCCAGATACGGCACGCGGCCTCGATAGACGAGCTGGCGGCAGACGAATCCGCCCGCGACGATCGCAATCACGATGTCCCCGCTTCGCGGGGTCACATCGCGATCGACCACAACCACGTCGCGATCCGCGATGCCGGCATCGACCATGCTGGACCCGTCGATACGGAAGACAAAACTGCCGGCCCGGTTGAGCCTCAGCAGTTCGGCCAGGTTGATGGCGTCCTCTTCCCAATCCTGGGCGGGACTTGGAAAGCCAGCTCCCGCAACGCCGATCGGCCTAAGCCGGAGCCCCGGCGCCATATCGGCGAGCGGGACCGGCTGCGCGGTCGGCAGCATCATGTTCAGAATCCCTGTCTCTTGCTCCCTCATAACGCGCATAGGAACATATTGGGAACACGCCTTGTTGGCGGTTCGTCGCTTTTCCACAATCGCGTCGCTTTCCTTTACCTCCGCAGGCGCGCCACGACCGCTTTCCATTCGGCCTCGCTGCACGGGCCGAAGTCCATCGACGGGGACGTTTCGGTAGGCGTCAGCATGGTCGGGTGACGCCGGCAGACGCTGCAACGCATGTGATCGGCGACTTTGGTCATCGTCGCATCCCAACGATGAATGGCGAACCATCGCCAAAGTTTCGGCCCATCGACAATGCCGACATGGCCGCAATTCCCACACTCCGCTTTCACGTTCATGGATGCTAGGCGGAGATCGTCCAGCCTGTTGAAGTTGGCGACCATTTATCCAAGGCTGATATTGCGCTTCGCCATTTCCAAGGCGGCGATCTCACCGATCGCGCTATCGCCGCCCGAAAATATGTCGGCGAGGTCCAGCAGATCGTCATCGGTGAGCACCGTGATCGAGGTCTCGATTTCAGCGATGCGCTTGAGTGCGCGCGATCCGCGATCGGCGCGCCATTTGGTCCGGTCTTTGGGCATGGCCGCCTTCTAGCAGGCGTCGGATTGATTGTAAGCTAGTCTGCAACCCTGAGCATTGGACCCTGCCCCAATGCAACGCAGATCGCCGCCCATGTTCGCTGAGCTTGAGGATCAATGGCCTGGGCTTGGTCGCGCTGTAAGGCCGCCACCTCACCGGCGCGGGCTCCGAAGCAAGCAGTCATGGACTGCGCGTAGCGAAGAATGATGTCGGAGCGGGATTGAGCGCTGTGCATACTCAAGAGGACGATGCGGCTTCGCTGCTACCCGCGCTTTCATGGAAGAGAGCCGCCACGCCCTCCCCCACAGCGACCCGGTAGCCGAACAGCGCCTCCGCGGCGAAATCGGTCTCCCCATTTCGGAGCCGGTCCGCGATCTCATCCAGATCTTGCAGCATGTCGTTCACCGTTGCAGTCTTGGGCGCCTGCAGCTCGATCACGATCCGCTTGAGGGGGTAATTGGAAAGATCGCGATCGTCGATCGGACGATGCAGGCTTGGCATGTGCTTTCCTCTCAATTCCGAGAGCGTTTCCGCATCTCTAGGCGGGCGGCTTCCTGCTGCAAACCACGGCGCTTCCAATAGGCCGGCACGCCGATCGCGATGCCGAAGGCAAGGACGAGAAATGGGAAAGAGGCCGCGAGCCGCACCATCGGCAAAATCGCATCATGCGGAAGGCCCACCCCCCGATAGATTGGTCCCGCTGCCAATGCCGCTATAATGGCGCCAGGCATTGCCATAACAGTACGCGACCACGCCTGAGATACGCGGCTGTCCAAGGCGTTGAAACGGACGCGGAGCTGGAGCTGGTGCGCGGCGCTGAACGGATTCTCGCAGACAAGGAACCCGCCGAGTACGAAGTGGTCGATGATTCTGACTGCTTTGGTCTTGTCCGCCCTCACCATAGGATATTGCTCCAAACCATGCCGTCCGCACCATACCCTAGATAGTCTATGCTCATTGTGGCTTCTTTCAATCCGAAGAGCCGAGCGTCTCCCGGATGGCCCTCCCTCAAGGTGGCAAAGACGGCTGCTTGCAAGGGCGACATGATGTCAACAAAACGGTGGTTTAGTTGACTGACAACCACGAACCCTGCGCTAAAAAGAATCTCCAGCATTTTCAGGGATTGTGCAGCGCACAAAAACTGGCGAATTTGCGGCTGTCAACTAAATACAAAAAATTGCACATTTGGTTGACAGCGATTCCGACGCCGATCAGAACAAAGCGAGTATATCACAAAGGGCCGATTATGAAACTCGGATATGCCCGTGTCAGCACTGGCGAACAGAACCTAGCCCTACAGATCGACGCGCTCCGCGCGGCGGGTGCGGAGGCCATCTTTGAGGACAAGGGCATCAGCGGGTCGATGGTCCTTAAACCCGCATACGGAGATATGTTGCGCCAGGTGCGTGCCGGTGACGAGATCATGGTGTGGCGACTGGACCGCCTTGGTCGGTCCCTCCCCGCTCTGATTGGTGAGCTGGAATTGCTTGCGGGGCTGGACGTAGGGTTTCGATCGCTCACAGAGCAGATCGAGACGGTGACGCCGGCAGGGCGTCTCTTCTTCCATATGGTTGGTGCCTTCGCTCAGTTCGAGCGGGACGTGATCCGGGAGCGCACGAATGCCGGCCTCCAGTCGGCGCGCCGCGCAGGCAAGAAACTCGGCCGTCCCGCATTGATCGGCGACGAGCAATGGACGCAGGCCAAGACCTTGATGGCCGAGCCGACGAACATGGGCGCAGCGGCTGTCGCGAAGCTGTTGGGCGTAAGCCGTCAGGCCATCTATAAACGGCTCGACAAGGACAAGGCCGCACAGGGAGGCGAGCTGGCAGCCCTCCCCTCCCCTCCCCGTCAGACCGAGAGGGCCAAGAAAGCGGCGTGATGGTCGTCATCTAATCCACCCAATCGACGGGTCTGCCTGTCTGCGTGGCGATCGAGTTCCAGCGCCGAGCTTCCTTCACGGCGTTGCTGTCTGACGCACCTGGGCGTCTATCCCTGCCTAATGCGGGTTCGGTCTGCGCCCCAAGCAGAAAACCGGCGCTGCGCGCCTACGGTTTCCGCAAGCGGACCCTCCGTTTTTCAGCTTGCCCGCGTCAGGGGTGCCGCCCCGGAAAAGTGCGTCAGCAACGACGTATGAAGGAATGGCATTATGAGGAACATCGCTGAATTTCGCATCATCGGTCGCGTCGGTCGCATCGAGGTTCTGGACAAGGTGGCTTATATCAACGTCGCCGCTAACTATGGCCGCAAGGTCAATGGTGAGTGGCAGGACGATACCCACTGGAACCGCGTCACCGTCTTCGGCAAGGGCATCGAGCGCGTTCAGAAGATGGGCTCCGGCGACTTGGTACACATCACGGGCCGGGTCCGTCAGACGCAGTATGATCGTCAGGGCGAGACGGTCTATGGCGTGGACCTGATCGCCGACGCCTTCGCCACCCTCGCCTATAACGGCAAGCCTGCCGAGGATGACGGCGAGGATTAAGGTCGATGCGGGGCGGCAGAGCCCGCCCCGCTCGATTGCTAAAAGGATTTCCATTTAGCAATCGAAAGGCAATCGCAAGGCGTGCGAGTGGCTTGCGCTATCCAATGTAAATCGCAAGGCTGGCGAAAGGCAATGGACATGCCTTGTGACAGGCTTTAGATTGCCGTTCGCAATCACTGTCGAAATCCAATGGCTTTCGATTGGATCGCTTTAGGATTGATCGATTAGTGAAGGGTCGAAGATGGCGGTTATCTCGATAGGCAATCCGAAGGGCGGTGCCGGCAAGACGACGCTCGCGCTTGTCCTTGCTGACACGCTCGCGACAAACGGGGCGCGCGTCACCGTTATTGACGCTGATCCCAACGCCATCATCGAAAAGTGGGCACAGAAGCGGGAGAGGGCGGGGAGGGATTTGCCCTATCGCGTGATCCCAAGGCCGACCCAGGCGGAAATGATTAGCACCATCGACCGCGTTTCGAACGAAGACGAGTTCGTCATCGTGGACCTTGAGGGATCAGCTTCGCAGATGACCTCGCGGGCGCTGGCGCGGTCGCACATGGTCCTCGTGCCGTTCAATCTTTCTCCGATCGATGCGGAGCTGGCGGCGCAAGCCGTCAGGGCGATCAAAGAGGAGGAGGAAGCGCTGCGAAGGAGCATCCCGTTCCGCCTTGTCAGGAGCCGAACGAACGCAGCCATCGCGACCAAAACGGCCAAGCGGATCGTCGATGCTATCAACGCGGCCGAGCTGCCATTACTCGATACGTCGCTCGTTGAGCGCGCAGCCTATCGCGACATTTTCGAGTTCGGGTTGCTGCTATCCGAGCTGGATAAGGGCTCCGGGCAACAGGTCGAGAACGCGATCAAGAACGCTGGCGAGTTGGCGCAATCCGTCGTGGCTGCGCTGCGAGAGGAGTATCCCGCATGACCGACTTCGGTTTCAGCAAGAGCGGCGAGAAACCAAAGGAGGAGGGTGCCGCACCCGCCAAACTGGACCTTGGCGGGATGCCCAAGGGGCCGATCGTCAACGACCCTATGAGGGAACGCGAGGCGATGGACCGAGCCGAGCGGGTGGGATTTACGGATCGCGGTCAGGGCAGGGGTGTGCTTCGCCGGAAGCGCGTCGCCCAGCCTACGGCGACGGTCTATGTGAAGGGACCGGAGGAGCTGATCGAGTGGTTTATCGCCTACACCGAGGAGAAAGGCCACCAAGCCTATTGGAAGTCGATCGAGGACTTCCGGGCCATCGTGGAGGGGAATAGGCGGGGCGAACGGTGACGGCTGCGATCGTCGGACAAAGAGACCATCGCAACCGGATATGATGCCCGCGAAACCTCGGGTCATGTCGTCCTGTCGGATTCCATCGGTGTGACTTCGGTGATGTCGCCCGCAGTCAGGAGGTCGGATAGCTTCACGTCCGATCGGAGCGGACGTGCGACGCCAAAAGGCACCGGGTCAGTGAGCATTGCGGGCAGATCGCCAAGATGATCGGCGAAGGAGAGGGGTTTCGGCTTGCGTCGATTCTTCATCCGCGAATGTTCCTTCCGATGGATCTTAGGCCGCAGTCAATGATGCCAGATGAGCGGCTACGGCCTTAGCGCCATGCTGCGAGATTGCCGTTGCAATGGCTTTTGCCTCCGCCTTTTCCATGGCTGCGATCTTGATCTTGTCGAGGGCAGAAATGAGAGTGGGCCTGCCAGCATCCCGAGCCGCAGCCTCAGCGGCCTTCTCCTGCGCATCTAGTTCGGCCAACTCGGCTTGGAGCTTTTCACGACGCTCCTTGATGCTGGCAAGATCGGGCTTGGAAGATGTGCGAGCCATGAGGTTACTCCGATTGCGATGGCAGGATTTGACGGCCGGATCATGCCGAATGAGGGTTGAGAAAGCCAGATGTGTGTTATGCTCTCGGTCGCAAAAAACTAAACGAATGACGCGCGCCAAAGGCGCACAGCTTGATTGATGAAGCCTCGCCGTGGGCCGAGGTGGCGAGGGGAGGGAAGGGCGCCGAAAACAGGCACCTCCTCCTCCACGTCTTTATCGGTTTGGGCTTGAGAAATGGAGGTTCGAGGGGTAGGTAGAAGCAAGGTTTAGGTATGGCAGGATATGCCACATGGCACCAATGTAATACATTGGCTGATGTGGTGCCGCTGCACGGGGCTGTAGGGATGATGGTAAGTCTGCGTTTGAAGGAAGAGCTGATCGCCGAGATCGACCGCATCGCTTCCGCAAATGGGCAAACCCGCAGTGCGTGGATCGCGAACGTCCTTTCGCGGGCAGCGCTTTCTCCCGAGAACGATGATCTTCCAATCGGCGTAGAGGAGGGACGGGGACATCCTGACGATCAGGTTCGCGTGACGGTGCGCCTCCATCGCAGCGAGATCGAGGCAATTGACAGGATTGGTACGCCGCTACGTCTCACCCGCAATGAATGGATCAAGCGAGCGCTACGATGGCAGCTTTGGGACAAAGCTGGGATGCTTCGTCTCGCGCCGGTTACACAGACAGAGATCGGTAAGGTACGTAAGCAGGTGCTGGCGATAGGCCGAAACATCAACCAAGCCGTCCATGCGATGAACGCGGCCAATCAGCCGGAGAGCACGCTTAACCTGGCCCGGATCGCCGAACCGTTCCTGGAAACCTGCGCGGACCTGAAGGCCCTTCTGTTCGCAACGCGGCGAGAGCTGTCCTCATATGTTGGGGGCGAAGTGGGCTATTGGACCGGGGCATTTAAGGATGCCGGGAAGTGAGTTTCCGGCTCTCCCCCGGCACGCTCGATTCCATGGCGGGCGTCTATGCGCCTCCCAAGAAGTATCGGATGGGATCAGGTGGCGGAAAGGGCAAGAGTGCGAAGTCGGGTGACGCGATACTTGTCTTTGCGCTCGCCGCTATGGTTCCGAAATCGTCGCATTCGGGGACGGCGTTCCGTCCCAGCTCGCAGACGAAACACGCCTTTGGAACAGGCTCACATGCGGGCGTCAGCGGGCGTGCAATCGCGGCGATGGATCGCACCGCGCGACGATCGCCAGAGGTGATGGTCCGTATCACGGGACGTCAACATGGCGGTGGGCACGTCCTCGCAAACTTTTCTTATATCAGCCGCCTTGGGCATGGAGCGGAGAAGCAAGTGCCGCTCTATACGAGTGATGGCGACATTCTCCACGACGGGAAGGACATGCAAATTCTTGCCCAGGATTGGCAGGAATGGGAGATGGGAGATGATGCGCGTCGCAAGGGCGCTACGTCCATTTCCATGATCCTTTCCATGCCTGCGGGCACCGATCCCGAGCGGTTGAGAGAGGCGGCGCTGGACTTCGCACGCGAAGAGTTTGCGAACCGATCATGGGTGGCGTCGCTCCATGTCGATCGCGACCATCCCCACGTTCACCTCACTTTCGCGCGCCGCGATCATGATGGCCGCCGTTTCCATCCGAGCCGCGATGACCTCTTTCGCTATCGGCAGCGGTTTGCGGCGAAGCTGCGAGATCGAGGTATTGAGGCGAACGCCACTCCTGCGAGAGCGCGGGGCATCGACCCGAAGCATGAGCCGATCGCGGCGAAGAAAGTGCGGGAGAAGGGGCAGGTTCCGCGCGTGGACAAAAGCCGTGCCGAACGCGCGCGGAGCTTCCGCGACCGAGGCATTCCCGATCCGGTGAACGCTGTCCTTGCCAATCAGCGGGCGACGGTGTTGACGGCCTATGAGCGGTCGATTGCGGAGCTGTCATCGTCCCCCTCGCTCGCCGATCAGGCGATCGCCAAGAGCCTTGAGAAATTCGTCGCTTCCATGCCGGCGCCGGAACCCAATTCGGTGCGGGCGGATCGATTGGCGAGGGGCGAGCGCGATGCTCCATCTCAGCCTGGTCGCGACGGAGGTGTGACCCCGGCGCTAGATCCGGTTGCCGCTGCGCTCGCGCGGGCGAAGGCGATGCGCGAGCAGATCGAGGCGGGCAAGAGCGACTTGTCGGCGCGCGAGCAGCCGCAGAGCGGCGCAAATGCCGAGCGTCCTTCTGGTGTATCGGATCGTCTGCGCTCGCTGATGGACGAGGCCAGTCGGTCGGCTCCGGCGCCGGAGCCTGGCAAGGCGGATGACATCATGCGACAGACCCAGGAGCGGGATCGAGAGCAACGCGAGCGCGATCGGGCACGCGATAAGGATGGACCACGGCGATGACCACGGAAGGCAACGACGTCATCATGGCGGCTGTGCTGGACGCCCTTACGATGGTGCAGGGCCAGCTCGACACGATCGCGAAGAGCAACGCGCGGATTGAGGCGACGCACAAGGACATTCTCCATCGGCTCGACACGATCGACGCCGGTCAGGCGGGCGTTACGGACTTGGTGCCGGTGTTGGAGACGATCCTTGGGCGGTTGATCGAGGACCGCGACGTGAACCGCGCGGGCTTTGCGAAGACGGCCGAGGTTGCCGCGTTCGCCTATGCCGCAGCTATGGGCAACCGGATGCCTCTGCCCGTCGAGGTGGCGGATGATCCGTTGCTCGAACGCTTCATGCTCCTTCAACCCCCCGATCATGTCGCAGAGGGCCGCGCCCTGGTGGAATGGCGGCGCACGATCAAGAGCGCCGGCACGGCCGAGCTGGTCGATGTCTTGAGCCGCCAATATGAACCATCGCCCACCGACACGCCCGAGGCGCGGGTGCTGCGCTATCAGCTCGCGGCACTCACCCGCGCGGAGATCGATGGCCGCGGCGATGCGTTGCCGGCGTTGCCGCACGGCACGGTAGCGCAAGATCGGTCCTCGCAAGCGCGCAAGGCGCGTTCGGAGGATCTAGCGCGGGTGTGGCGCGCTGGCCCAAGCGTCGCACTGTTCGCGGAGGCCGAGCTTGCCCCGACGCTGGACCTTTTCGCCAAGGCAGAGCGCGAGCGCGAAGGGACGATCGGCGAGGCGCAGCTTTCGGCCGAGCTGGCGGCGCTGCATGGCGAGTTGGGCGATCGGATCGAGGCGGGCGAGCGCCCGTCGCTTCCAAGAGGGCGGGAGACGAACGCCGGCGAGCGGTCGAGCGCGATCGAGGCCGATAACAGCAGGCGGCGCTAGGGGCCTCCTCGCGGTTGTCAGCTTGAGTGGTCGAGCTTCGGCTACGGCACACGATCTTCGCACGAGCCTGGCTCAAGACCTGATCCTACACGTACCATGTTGGTCAGAAATTCGGCAAAATGCCGGCCTTCGTCCAAGTCGATCCACAGGGGTTGGAAGGGGCCTTCAATCCTATCTAGCCACTCTCGCAGCTTTGCTCGGTTGTCGGCAGCGTTCTCACGTTCGACAAGCGCGCTCGCTATCGCGGCTGCCTGCATGGAATAGCCGACATTGGGCAGGCCGGCAGGAAAACTCGTAACACCCATTATTGTCCCTTTCTGGAATAGAGCCGAAGGCGATGGCTCACATCGACTTCTGGCCCTCGCCGAGAGCGGGGGGTGAATGGGCAAATGGGGCCGATCGGGGGGGAGGGGGATCGCCCGCCCTGCACAAGCCGCAGGCGCGGAAGGGTGGGGAGACCGCCCCGATCGCCAAGCGGAGCGCGCCCGCGCGGAGACGGTCCAGCCCTTGTCCAGAGGGGGGCGGCGCCCCCTTCATCCCAAGCGCCGCTAAAGCGGCGCTCGAATAACGTGGTTGGCCGCCCCCTAGCGCAATTAGCGCAACTGGCTGTCCTTGCTGCCCCGGCGATTGATGCCGGTGAAGGTCGGGCGCTTATCGCGTTCGCTTTGACAGGCGACACAGGTTCTTACGCCGGGTATGGCCGTGCGGCGTTTCGCCGGGATTTCGTCGCCGCACACCTCGCAGTCGGTGCTACCCTCGCCGGAAGGCAGACGCGATCGGGCGGCGAAAACCGCGTCCATGATCGTTGCATCAATCTGGTCCTGCACCGCACTATCGGGTGCCCATCCATTTGCCATCGCCACAAGCTCCTCGATTTTGACCTTGGGGGTCAGATAGTCGGGGGCGCATGGGCCAAGCACGCGACTATCCAGCACAGCACCCGAATATAGGGTACTCCCTACCAGTATCAAGGAGTGTGCAAATTTAGCTCAGGACAGATTTATGGGGTTCCAGTGGCGGGGGTAGATCCTCTTCGCCAAGCAGCGACAACATATCCCGCTCGATTGTCCGCTTCATCGCATACAGCGGCAGACAGTTTGGCTCGACGCCGAACGGGTCTTCCAGCTCGTGACCCAGCGCATCGAGGCCGAAAAAGGTATAGGCGGTGAGGAGCACCGGCAGGAGCGTCCACCAGTCGAGTGATCCTGCGAGCGCGAAGGGAAGCATCACGCAAAAGATAAGTGCGGTGCGATGGAGCAGCAGAGAATAGGCGAACGGCACGGGCGTCGTGGATATCCGCTCACAAGCGCCCTGAACCTTGCCGAAGGATCGCATGTCTTCTGCCACGACGGCATAGTGAATCGGCGTAATGACGCCAGTCTGCTTTAGCTCGAGCAGCCTGCGCCCCATACGATCGAGCACGAGGTTCGTGACGTTCGGGCTCTTTGTCGCCGGGCCGATATCGACCCACGGCGCAATGGCGGCGATTTCATCCTCGCCGCGAAGGCGTGCGGTGAGGCCGCAGGCAAAGCCACATATGCTATGGAGCAACGCGCGCCGATCCTCGTCAGGGAGAAGCGATGTCTCGCGCGCGAACGAACGGGCCGAGATAATTAGCTCGCCCCAAAGCTGCCGCCCCTCCCACCATCGCGCATAGCAGGCATTGTTGCGGAAGCTCATGAAGATCGAGAGCGCGATACCGATCAGGGTGAAAGGGATCGTCGAAATCCGCGCGAAAATGCCGGGATGGGCTTGGGCGGCCAGGATGGCGATCACACTGACGACCGCGATCGCCGCCAGCCTCCGTGCGATGCGCGGCAGGATCGAGCCATGCACGGTGAAAATGATATCTTGGAAGCTCGGTTGCGATCGAACGATCATATTCCGTGGAATGTCCTTCGCCTGTTTGCCAGCATTTCCATCGGCAGCTCGTCGAAACGAGCTGCCGTCAGGGTTTGAGGATGAAGCGAATGACCTGCGCGACAGCCCCCAGCGCCAAAACGCTGGCCGCCCAGATTAAGACCATCCAGGCGAGCCGTCGACCGAGAGGTTTAGGCTCGTCCATCAATGATACCCATGCGTGCCGACCTTACCGCGGAACACCCAATAGGCCCACGCGGTATAGCCGAGAATGATCGGAATGATGACGGCCGCACCCGCCAGCATGAAGAGCTGGCTTTGCGGGGGAGCGGCTGCATCCCAGATCGTGACGGCGCGGGGAACAACATAGGGGTAGATACTGATCCCCAGCCCAACGAAACCGAGAAAGAACAGGCCAAGCGCCATAATGAAGGGCAGGCGCTCCGCGCCGCGCTTCAGGCTCCAGAAGAAGGTTGCAGCGCAGATCGCCACCAGCAGAGGAACCTGCGCGGTGAGAAGCACGCCGGGCATCGCAAACCAGCGTCGCCAATAGTCATAGGTCAGGAACGGCGTCGCCGCACTGACGGCGAAAAGCGCGAGTAGCGTCGCCCCGCCGAGCCAAAATGCCAGTCGACGGGCGCGTTCCTGGCCCGGCCCTTCGGTTTTCCAGACCAGCCAGGCCGCGCCTAGAAGCGCATATCCGATCACGACTGCCGCGCCGGTCAAGAGGCTGAACGCGCTCAACCAATCCAGCCATCCCCCTGCATAGGCATCGGCCTCGACCCGCACGCCTTGCAGGATCGCGCCCAGCGTGATCCCCTGCGAGAACGCCGCGAGAACGGACCCAAAGCTGAAGGCGACATCCCAGAAGGGACGATGGCGCGGATCTCGCCAGCGAAACTCGAATGCGACCCCGCGAAACACGAGACCGAGCAACATCGCGATGATGAGCGGGTAGGTCGCGGGAAGGATGATGGCGTAGGCAAGAGGAAAGGCCGCGAAGAGACCGCCTCCGCCCAGCACGAGCCATGTTTCATTGCCATCCCAGACCGGCGCGATCGAGTTCATTGCCTGATCGCGCTCTCCTCCGACCGAAAGGTTCGGAAAGAGGATGCCGATCCCCAGATCGAACCCGTCCATCACGACATAGGCGAAGACAGCAAAGCCGATGATACCGGCCCAGATTATGGTGAGATCGAGGTGCTCCACGTTCATGCCTCCCGTCCGGTTGATGCCACGACGCCGCTTGCCGGCGTGATGCCCGCCGCGCGTTGCGGCACCTTGGACGGTTCCGGTTCACCGGCTGCGGGCGGCTTTGCCATCATCCGGAGCAAATAATAGGTGCCGGCCCCGAACGCGCCGAAATAGACGAGGATGAAAGCGACGAGGGACGCCGCGACAGCCGGAGCGGCCAGGGGGGAGTGGGACTCCGCGGTTCGCAGCAGGCCGTATACGGTGAAGGGCTGTCGGCCTACTTCCGTCGTCACCCATCCTGCTATGACCGCGACAAAGCCTGACGGACCAAGCGCGAGAGCGGCGCGGTGCAGCCAGCGCCAGTCATAGAGCTTGCCGCGCCAGCGGGCGAGCAGGCTCCAGAGGCCCAACCCAAGCATGGCGAGGCCCATCGCCACCATGATCCGAAACGACCAGAAGACGATCGGCGTGGGCGGCCAGCGATCGCGCGGGAAGTCGTTGAGGCCGGGGAGGGGCGCTTTGGGATCGTGCTTGAGGATCAGCGATCCCAGATAGGGGATTTCGATCTTGCCGTGGACCACCGCATCCTTGTTGCTCGGGAGGCCGAAAAGGATGAGCGAAGCGCCCTCGGGGCTGGCCTCATAATGACCTTCCATCGCGAGAACTTTTGTCGGCTGATGCTCAAGCGTGTTGAGGCCGTGCTGATCGCCCGCGAGAATCTGGATCGGCGCCACAAGCGCCGCCATCCACATCGCCATGGAGAACATCTTGCGCGCGCCGGGATTCGCGCGGTCGCGCAGAAGGTGCCATGCTCCTACGGCCCCGACGACCATTGCCGTGGTCAGGTAGGCGCCGATGACGGTATGGACGAGGCGATAGGGAAAGCTCGCGTTGAAGATGATCGGAAGCCACGAACCTGCGGGCACGAACTGGCCCTTGGCATTGATCGCATAGCCTGCCGGCGTCTGCATCCAGCTATTCACGGAAATGATCCAGGTCGCCGAGATGAGCGTCCCGACGGCGACCATGCAGGTCGCGAAAAAATGCGGGCCCCTGCCTACCTTGTTGATGCCGAACAGCATCACGCCAAGGAAACCGGCTTCAAGGAAGAACGCGGTCAGAACCTCATAGGCCATGAGCGGGCCGATGACCGGACCGGCCTTGGCCGAAAATACCGACCAGTTCGTCCCGAACTGGTAGGACATCACCACGCCCGAGACCACACCCATGCCGAACGCGACGGCGAAGATCTTGAGCCAGTAGCGATAGAGGTTCGCATACACACCGCTGCCGGTCTTCAACCACAACCCTTCAAGCACCATGAGATAGCTTGCCGTGCCGATGGAGAAGGCCGGGAAGATGAAGTGGAATGAGACCGTGAACGCGAATTGCGCCCGGGCCAGGATTACCGGATCGAGATTCTCAATCACCAACATTCCTCCCTGTTTTGTCCCGCCGATGTTCGTCCGATTGTCCTCTGCAGAGGCTTTGCGATTCGAACACAGGGCTTGGGGGCCGGACGCGCGCCATTTCCTTTGGTGCAGCGATCCGATCGGGCCGGCAATATATCATACTCCCCACCAGTATCAAGGGGGTAGGAACCCAGGTCTGGCGTTCGATGTTTCTGGAGGCGTAGGGGAAGGTTCAGGCTCGCTTCGGCCGAAATTTGAGGTGTCAGCGCGGCGCAAGGCACAGGATAGGGTTGAAACTCCCCCCCTGTATAGTATGTGCATATCAACAGTCAGGAAAGCGCGATGCCACATTCACCAGAAGAGAAGAAGCGGGCCATAACACGCCTGCGTCGCATCAAGGGGCAGGCGGAAGCGCTTGAACGCGCGATCGAGGCCGGAACGGATTGCGCCCCTTTGCTCCAACAGATTGTGGCGATGCGGGGCGCCACCAACGGGTTGATGGCAGAAGTGATGGAAGGCCATCTCCGTGAGACCTTCGGCCCCGCCAACGGCGCGCATGGGGAAAATGGAGCCAGCCCATTCGACGACGACATGGAGGGTATAATGCGGATATTGCGAACCTATCTTAAGTAGGTCTTAGAAACCGCAGTACCTGTATATAGATTTATAAGAACAATTTTTTACCGATCGGCAATATAATGACGGTGCGCCCAATTTTCGCGTGGTACGACTTATGGGTTGGTATTTTCATAGATCGCCCTAAGCGGCGTATCTACATTTTTCCAGTTCCATGCTTTGGTATTTTCATTCAGCTTCGCGTGCCACCGGCATCATAACTTGATTGCGGGACTGCAATTTGTGGTTCCACTGGAAAATCGCAACTGGATGAGAACACGTTATGATCGTCAAGAATTTCGGATATCTGATTGCGCTCGATCAGGAAGGCCATTTCGGTAGGGCAGCCAAGAGCTGCAACGTGTCGCAGCCCACGCTTTCCGCCGGCATCAAGCAGCTCGAACAGGACTTGGGTGTGGAGATCGTGCGGCATGGCCGGCGTTATGACGGACTCACATCGGAAGGTGAGACTGTGCTGGCCTGGGCGAAGAAGATCGAGAGCAACTGCGAGGGGCTGGAGCGCGACCTTTCGGCCCAGAAACGTGGGCTGGAAGGTCAAATTCGCCTGGGCGTGCTGTCGGCCACGTCGATCATGGCATCGATCCTCAGCCTTGCCCTCGCTGAAAGGATGCCGCTCCTCGAACAGTGCATTTGCACAGCGCAAACCTCGTCGCTGACCAAAGCCTTGCTGACGCATGAAATGGACATGGCGCTGGTCTATCTCGAAGACATATCTGAGGAGGACTTTGACACGCACCTTCTCTACCGGGAGCGGATCGTCGTTTTCCAGGCATCCGGCGACCCGCTCCCGCGACAGGTTTCATGGGATCATGTCGCCGAGCTGCCTTTGTGCATCTTGGACTGCGCGCTACCCAAAGCCGCGCGTTCTAGACTCGGGCACCGTGCCGCAAAGTCGATCAGGACCAACAATGTCGATGTTCTCGCTGCCCATATCGCAAGTGGGCGATATGCCACCGTCCTTCCGCAATCTCTCGCAACCTATTTTGCTCGGATTTCCGACATTCGGGCGGTTGAAGTCGCAGGTGAGGGCGCAGATGCCGCTGTTGGATTGGCCATGCCCAGAAATGGGGTGAAATCGACACCCACAGCCGCGCTGTTCGAAATAGTCCGCGCACCCGAGACAATGGCCTCGATAGAGGCCGCTCTGGACCTGTACCGCCAGTTCCAACCCGAAGGGGGCTGACCGTTCATGCCGTGCTATCGCAGCATGAACGGTCGCGCGACCCACTATTCGACGTAGATCATTTTCTTGGTCATCCCGCCGTCGACCACAAGCGTTTGCCCGGTAACAAAGCCGGCGGACGCCAGATATAGCACGGCCTCGGCAATGTCCTGGGGGCGACCGACCCGGCCAACCGGATGCTGCGCCTCGTCCTCGGCGCGCAGATTCGTGTCATTGGTGATCCAACCAGGTGCGATTGTATTGACCCGGATTTTGGCGCCAAGTTGCACCGCCAGCGCCTGCGCGAGTGCCACCATGCCACCTTTCGCAGCGGCATAGGCAAAGTCGATGCCTTGGGACATCAACGCGCGGGTGGAAGCCATCATGACAATCGAACTGCCATCGGTGAGCAGGGGCAATGCCGCTCGCGACATCAGAAAGGCCCCGGTCAGATGGCTGCCAATGGTGCTGTTCCACTGGTCGAGCGAGGTGTCACCGAGCTGCATGAATGTGTCGTAAACAAGCCCACCATTGTTGACGAGCAAGTCCAGTCGATCCCAGCCAAGGGCACGAAAAGCCTCGGCTACGGACTCTTCGCTGGCAAGATCGCAATGGATCTGTTGACCGATCGCTCCTTCCTTCAAATCGAAGGATGCCACCTCCCAACCTTCATCCAATAAGGCGGAACATATAGCCTGACCGATTAGCCCCGATCCTCCTGTTACAATAGCGCGTTTCATAAGAACTCCTTTCTGTCAGAGGATGATAGAGAGACCGGCACCATTGCGCCAACACAACTCAAGTCCAGAGAACGGGCGCATAGGGCGTCACCCTGATAGACTTCAACTGCGCCTTGTCTTCCAGAAACATTATGCTTGCTGCAATGGAATATGATATATCATCTTGTTGCATTGCGGCAGTCATTCTCCTGTAGCTTGGTCATAGGAATTTCCGATCTTGGGATAGAATCTTCGAGTTTGCTCCGAAGGAGAAGCGCCGCCATTCTGCCAAGACGGTAATGATGAGACTGGCAACGACACTACTATGCTGCGCTGAATTAATTCGGTGCGGCATGTTGATCCGTGTCAAGTCCTACTCTCGTCAATACTTGGGGGGGCGTGAAAAAACGCAGGAGATATCTGATGACTACAGGCAACCGGATCGTAACCTTCGAGAAACCGATGGAAATGAAGGTCAACACCTTCAAATTCCCGGAGCTGATTACTCCACAGGGCAAAAAAGCTCCCCACGGCGCCATTCTCAAGATCGTCACCACGAACATCTGCGGCAGCGACCTTCACATCTACCGAGGTTCGTTTGAAGTCCCCAAGGGGATGACGATGGGCCACGAAATGACCGGCGAGGTGATCGAGGTCGGCTCCGACGTCGAATATATCAAGGTCGGCGATATCGTGTCCGTTCCCTTTAACGTCGGCTGCGGACGCTGCTACAACTGCAAGCACATGCGCTCGGACGTGTGCGAGCACACCAACCCCGAAGTCGACTGCGGCGCCTATGGCTTTAACCTGGGTGGATGGACCGGGGGGCAGGGGGATTACCTGTTCGTGCCCTATGCAGACTTCAATCTGCTGGCTTTCCCCGACAAGGACGCGGCCATGGCGAAGATCCGTGATCTGACGCTCCTTTCGGACGTGTTGCCGACCGCGTTCCACGGGTTCGCCGCTCCCGACTGGCCGGCGCAACCGGCCTATATCGTCGGCGAGAATGTGCTGATCTTCGGCGCGGGGCCTGTCGGCCGCGCGGGCGCCGCCTGTGCGAAGCTCCTCGGTGCCGGCGCCATCATCGTCGCCGACTTCATTCAGGAGCGGCTCGATCTGCTCAAGCCGCACGGCGTCGAGACCATCAACCTGTCGGACGGCATTCCGATCGAAGATCATCTGGAGCGGATCACCGGCAAGCGCGAGGCCGATCGCGTCATCGACTATGTGGGCCTCGACTGTCGCGGGTTCGGGGCGGAGTCCGACCAGATCGTCGAGAACGCCGTCACCAACGCCCTGCTGAAATATGTCCGCTTCGGCGGGATGACCAGCACGGTCGGCGTATATTGCCCCAATCCGATCTCCAAGAATCGGGACAACAAGAAGGGCAGCATGGAAGTCGATTGGGCCAGTGGCTGGATCAAGTCGCCGCGGATGTCGGCAGGCCAGTCGCCGACGGCCAATTACAACCACGCCCTCATGCGGGCCATCCTGAACGATCGGATGCCCTATCTGACTCCGATGATGAACACGAAGATCATCAAGCTGGAGGACGCGCCGGCGGCCTACAAGGAGTTCGATGACGGATCGGCGTTCAAGTACGTCATCGATCCGCACGGCTCTGTGGCGGCCTGACCATCTAACCCGGAATGCCCCCCGGTCATGTCGGGGGGCATTCTGAGCCGTTGGGGGCGGACTGCTTGCCGCACGCACACCCCCTTCCGGCTTGTCGATCTAACACCCCCCCGGATCGGCAAGCCGCCCCCTTCTGGAACGCAGCATCAGCCATGGCGCTGCGCTTTTCCGAAGCCGTAACGCCCTGTCGGGCGCTTTCACCACCCTCAGACATTATCCCTCTTGCATACTGGCTAGGAGTATCTTATACATACTCCCAGCCAGTATGCTTGGCTCCGAATCGAGATATCGAAACGGGGACTCGCAACCGGCGGTCCGGTTCTAGAAAAGAGGGAGATCCAAACATGAAATCTCGCGCCGCCGTAGCCTTCGAGGCAGGCAAGCCGCTCGAAATCGTCGAGATCGATGTCGCACCGCCCCAGAAAGGTGAAGTGCTCATCAAAGTCACGCATACCGGGGTATGCCACACCGACGCTTTCACGCTGTCCGGCAACGATCCGGAGGGCATTTTCCCGGTCGTTCTCGGCCATGAGGGCGCGGGCATCGTCGTCGAGGTCGGCGAGGGCGTCACCAGCGTCAAGCCGGGCGATCACGTCATTCCGCTCTACACCGCCGAGTGCGGCAAGTGCGAGTTCTGCCTGTCCGGCAAGACCAACCTGTGCGTCGCGGTTCGCGAAACGCAGGGCAAGGGCCTGATGCCCGACGGCACCACGCGCTTCTCCTACAACGGCCAGCCCCTCTATCACTATATGGGCTGCTCGACGTTCAGCGAATACACCGTCGTCGCCGAAGTCTCGCTCGCCAAGATCAACCCCGAAGCGAACCCCGAGCATGTCTGCCTTCTGGGCTGCGGCGTCACCACCGGCATCGGCGCGGTCCACAACACCGCCAAGGTGCAGCCGGGTGACTCGGTTGCCGTGTTCGGTCTGGGCGGCATCGGTCTCGCCGCGATCCAGGGCGCGCGTCAGGCCAAGGCAGGACGCATCATCGCGATCGACACCAACCCGACGAAGTTCGAGCTGGCGCGTCAGTTCGGCGCGACCGACTGCATCAACCCCAAGGACTATGACAAGCCGATCCAGCAAGTGCTGATCGAGATGACCGGGTGGGGCATCGACCACACGTTCGAGTGCATCGGTAACGTCCATGTCATGCGGGCCGCGCTGGAATCCGCGCATCGTGGCTGGGGCCAGTCGATCGTCATCGGCGTCGCTGGCGCGGGCCAGGAAATCTCCACCCGTCCGTTCCAGCTCGTCACGGGCCGGGTCTGGAAGGGGTCGGCCTTTGGCGGTGTCAAGGGACGGACCCAGCTTCCCGGCATGGTCGAGGACGCCATGAAGGGTGAAATCGATCTGGCGCCCTTCGTCACCCACACCATGGGTCTCGATGAGATCAACGAAGCCTTCGATCTGATGCACGAAGGCAAGTCGATCCGCACCGTGATCCACTACTGATCCCTCAACTCTAACCTTCAATTTCAATAGTTAACCTCAAGGAAGAATATCATGGCTGATCCCGTTATCTCCGGCAACGGCGTGTTCTCGCACGTCTTCATCGGCGCGGCCGATGTCGAGCAGTCGGCAGCGTTCTACGACGCCGCTCTGGGCGCCCTGGGCGTCAAGAACCTCGGCCCCTTCGGCAATGGTTGGGTGCTCTACGGCCGCGAAAAGCCTGCTTTCATCATTGCCCGTCCCGGCAATGGCGAAGCGCCCTCCAGCAACGGCGTGACGGTCGGCTTCGCCGCCGCGACGCCCGCCGAAGTGGACGCTTTCCACGCGGCCGGCCTCGCCGCTGGTGGCACCGACGAGGGCCAGCCCGGCCCGCGGGGCCACCTGCCGGGTGCCTATGCGGCCTATCTGCGCGATCCGGCGGGCAACAAGGTCTGCTCGTACACCTTCATCTAAAGCCGGAAGGTGAGGGCGATACCGGCAACCCTATGACTGGCTGTCGCCGGCGCTGAAACAGGCGCCGGCGCTTCCCCCCCCGCACAACAGCCAAGAAAAGGGCGCCTATCGCCACACCGTCCACCAACCGTCGAAGCAAGGAAACAAAAATGGAACGTGTCGAACATCACGCCAGCTTCGGCGGTTGGCAGGACGTCTATCAGCATGACTCGATCAGCCTGGGTTGCCCGATGAAGGTCGGCGTCTATCTGCCTCCCCAGGTGAAGGACGGTCGCGTGCCGGTGCTGTATTGGCTGTCCGGCCTGACTTGCACCGAACAGAATTTCATTACGAAGGCTGTCGCGCAGCGTTTCGCTGCCGAGCACGGGATCATCCTCGTCGCGCCGGACACGAGCCCGCGAGGCGAAGGCGTGGCCGACGATCCCAGCTATGATCTGGGACAGGGCGCCGGCTTCTACGTCAACGCGACTGAGGAACCTTGGGCTGCCCACTACCGCATGTACGATTATGTCGTCGAGGAATTGCCGGCGCTGATCGAAGCCACATTTCCGGCCGATGATCGCCGGGCGATTGCCGGTCATTCGATGGGCGGGCACGGCGCACTCGTTGCCGCTCTGCGCAATCCGGGGCGCTATCGCAGCGTATCGGCCTTTTCGCCGATCGTCGCGCCGAGCCAGGTGCCTTGGGGCGAGCGCGCTCTGACGGCCTATCTCGGAGACGATCGCGCCGGGTGGAAGCATTACGACACCATCGAACTCATCAAGTCCGCCAGCGAGCGCCTGCCGTTGCTCGTCGATCAGGGCATGGATGATGAGTTTCTGGATCGCGAGCTGCGCCCGGATCTGCTGAAGGCGGCCTGCGAGGCTGCGGGGCACCCGCTGATCCTCAACCTGCGACCCGGCTACGATCACAGCTATTATTTCATCGCTAGCTTCATCGGCGAGCATATCGGCCATCATGCCAAGGCGCTGTTCCAATGAGCGCGGCGGCATCCTCGGCCATGCGCGAAATCGCGTCCAGCAATGACCCCGCCTCCGGTCGCCATCGCGTGGTGGTCGTGGGCGCGGGCTTCGGCGGCCTCGAAACCGTCCAGCGGCTCGCGGGGAGCGGCGTTGACATCACCCTTGTCGATCGCCGCAACCACCATCTCTTTCAGCCGCTGCTCTATCAGGTCGCGGGCGCGTCGCTGTCGCCATCGGAGATCGCCTGGCCGATCCGCTCGCTCTTCGCCAAGCGCAAGGACGTTCGGACTCTGCTCGGTGAGGTCGAAGGCGTGGACACGGGCAACCGGCGCGTCGTTCTCGAAGACGGCTCGACGCTTGGCTATGACACACTCGTCATCGCGACGGGCGCGCGGCATTCCTATTTCGGGCATGACCAATGGGAGCCTTATGCTCCGGGCCTCAAATCGCTCGAAGATGCGACCACCATTCGCCGGCGCCTTCTCGTCGCGTTCGAAGAAGCCGAGCGCGAGAGCGATCCCGCGCGCCGTGCGGCCTTGCAGACCTTCGTTATCATCGGCGGCGGGCCTACCGGCGTCGAACTGGCCGGCACGATCGCGGAGCTTGCCCGTCTGACACTGGTGCGCGATTTCCGGTCGATCGATCCGCGCGCGACGCGGGTGGTGCTGGTCGAAGCCGGGCAGCGGCTCCTGCAGGTCTTCCCGGAAGATCTGTCGGCCTATACCGCTCAGGCGCTTGAAAAGCTCGGTGTCGAAATCAAGCTCGGCAAGCCGGTCACGGAATGTTCCGAGCATGGGGTCGTGGTCGACGGTGTGCCTATTCCCGCTGAAACGATTTTGTGGGCAGCAGGCGTTCAGGCCTCGCCCGCCGCGCGCTGGCTGAACGCTGAAGCCGATCGCGCGGGCCGCGTGGTCGTCGGGCCGGACCTGACAGTGCCAGGACACCCCGACATTTTCGTGATCGGCGATACCGCAGCCTCGAACGGGTATGACGGCAAGCCGGTGCCCGGTCTCGCGCCGGCTGCAAAGCAGGCCGGACAATATGTGGCCCGGCTGATCCGCCAGCGCTTTAAGGGGCAGAATGCTTCGGAACCGTTCCGTTACCGGCATCAAGGCAATCTGGCGACGATCGGCCGCAGCCTTGCGGTCGTCGATATGGGCGGGTTCAAATTGCGCGGTGTTCTGGCGTGGTGGATGTGGAAACTGATCCACATCTACTTCCTGATCGGGACGCAAAATCGG
The DNA here is from genome assembly GCF_001456115.1 of Sphingobium baderi. Lineage (NCBI taxonomy): Bacteria > Pseudomonadati > Pseudomonadota > Alphaproteobacteria > Sphingomonadales > Sphingobiaceae > Sphingobium > Sphingobium wenxiniae. The sequence continues at coordinate 40,682 of NZ_CP013266.1, forward strand.
ATGAGTGTTGCACTAAGCTGGATGTGGACCCACGGCATAGGATATCGTGGCTCGCGTCTGATTACTTACAGCGATCTCGCTCAGCACGATGCCGGGCAGGACCATGACAAGGGGAGGGAAGGCGATTGAGTGAAGAGGGCAGCGCCGAGAACAGCGGTTCAACTGTCTATGGAATGCCCACCTATGAGAATAGGCGGGTTGCCATCGACGAGGTTCATGCGCGCCCTTATTTGCTGATAGATGCGCCGCGTGCCCTGGTGCAGCTCGCCTTCATGAACGAGGGCAATCTGACGAAGGACAAGGCGACCCTCGCGGAAATATCGAGCCGGATGGGCGCCCCGCTGCCGGATCAGGACACACCTCTTCATGGCCTGACCTGGGATCAGGGTAAATTGCACTGTGAGAAGCACACCGAGTTCTCGACCTACTTGTGGAGTGCGCCCCTCGATCCGGGCACCGGGGAGCTGGCGGGTGAAGATCCGTTCAAGCACGGCTTTACGCCGCCCGGGCCGGTCATTTGCGGCGTCCGCCTGGACGTTGTTACGTGGACCGAAGAGACCGCGACCTATATCGATCGCTTCGACCCGATCAGCCGGTGTCATTCGCTCGTCGAGGATGGCATGGCCGATATCGTCACCGATTTCCGTCAGGACGCCGATGGGCTAACCCGCATCCTCATCCTCGATCGCGGTTTGACGCCGATCCGGCTTGGCGCGCTGGCACAGCGGCTCCTCGAAATCGAGACCTATCGGACGCTGGCCCTGCTCGGCATCCCACTGACCCAATCGCTGGGGCCGCATCTGCGCAGCATAGAGAAGCGCCTTGCCGCCATCACCAACGAGATGCGCAAATCTGCACGCCGCGACAGCGAGGGGCTACTTTCCCGGCTGACCGACCTTTCGGCCGAGCTGGAGGCGGACACGGCGTCCAGCCTCTACCGCTTCGGTGCGAGCCGTGCCTATTATGAAATCGTCGAGGAGCGGCTTGCAGCGCTCGGCGAAACCTTCGTCCCGGGCTGCTATCGCTGGCGCAACTTCCTCCATCGCAGGATCGCGCCCGCCATGCGGACCTGTCGCGTGATCGAGGAACGGCAAGCCAATCTCTCCGACAAGCTGGCGCGCGCGACCACGCTGCTGCGGTCGTGGATCGATGTGCAACTCGAACGCCAGAACAGCGATCTGCTGGCCTCGATGGACAATCGGGCGAAGCTGCAATTGCAGCTTCAACAGACCGTGGAAGGCCTGTCTGTCGCGGCGATCTCCTATTATGTGATCGGCCTGCTCTCCTATCTCATCAAGGGCATACCGGGGATTCACGACATGGTGGCGCCCGAGCTGGTGATCGCCGCTCTGGTTCCCCTTGCCGTCCTTGGTGTCTGGTGGACCGTTCGACAGATCAGGAACGCGCACAGCGACCATGGACCGCCGCCCGCAAAAAAGCAGATATGATCCCTTTATCGCCTCCGTGCGTCTAGCGCGCGCCGGGGGCGAAACCGGCAGGAGGATTTCCAGTGTCGACCGATGTTTTCATACTGCACTCGCAATACACGCCGGCAGGCGATCAGCCCGAAGCGATCGCGCGCCTGATCGCCGGCGTCGAAGAGGGGGCACATCACCAGACCCTCAAGGGCATCACGGGCTCGGGCAAGACCTTCACGATGGCGAACATCATCCATCGTCTGAAGCGCCCCACCTTGATCCTTGCCCCCAACAAGACGCTGACATCGCAGCTCTATGACGAGATGCGGCGATTTTTCCCTGAAAACGCCGTGGAGTATTTCGTCTCCTATTACGACTATTTCCAACCGGAAGTGTATCTGCCGGGCCGCGATGAGTTCATTCCGAAGGATTCCTCGATCAACGAGCATCTGGAACGGTTGCGCCTGTCGACGACAAAATCGCTGATCGAGCGCCGCGATACGATCGTCGTCGCCTCGGTATCGTCGATCTACGGCATGGGCGATCCCGACAATTATCGCGCGCTCCAGGTTCCGCTGACCGAGGGCGCGCGGTTGGGACAGGAAGAGCTTTTCCGCAGCCTGGCGCGCCTGCAATATGATCGGGCCGAGCATAAGCTGAAGCGCGGCACTTATCGCGCTGATGGCGACGCTGTTGAGATTTACCCGGCGGATTCGGAATATAAGGCGCTGCGCGTCGGTTTGGCAAACGGCGTGATCGCGTCGCTCCAATGGTTCGATGCGGCGACCGGCAAGCCGATGGAAAGCGCCGATCACTATCTTGTCTCGCCCAAGACTGTTCTGGCGGCGACCGCAGATCAGGCCCGCAAGGCCGCCACGGCGATCCTCGAAGAGTTGGAAACGCAGGTCGAACGGCTGACCAGCGAAAACCGCCTGACGGAAGCGGCGCGCCTCTATGATCGCATCACCAACGATGCCGAGATGTTGCGCGAGGTCGGATATTGCTCGGGCATGGAAAATTACGCCTGCTATCTGAGCGGTCGTGACCCTGCGCTCCCGCCCATAACCCTGCTCGACTATCTGCCCAAGGACGGGCTGCTGTTCGTCGACGAATCGCATGTGATGATCCCACAGATCTCGGCGATGTTCCGGGGCGACCAGGCCCGCAAGGATACGCTGATCGATTATGGCTTCCGCCTGCCGTCTTCGAAGGACAGCCACCCCCTGAGCTTCCACGAGTTCGAACAGGTCAAGCCGCAGACGATCTTCGTGTCCGCCACCCCCGGCGCTTATGAGGTAAAGGCCTCGCAAGGCAGGGTGGTTGAACAGATCGTGCGGCCGACCGGCCTGCTCGATCCGAAGGTGGAAGTCCGCCCGTCCCAAGGCGCGCGTGACGATTTGCTACGCGAGATCGCGCAGCGCACGCAGCGCGATGAGCGCGTGCTGGTTACGACGCTGACCAAGGTTGCGACCGAGGAGCTGCACGCTTTCCTCGAAAGCGAAGGCATTCGCGCGCGTTACATGCACTCTGACATCAAGGTCGAGGATAGGGTCGCGATCATCGAGGGCCTGCGCGTGGGCGAGTTCGACGTGCTGATCGGGATCAGTTTGCTGCGCGAAGGGCTCGACATCCCAGAAGCGTCGCTGATTGCGATCTTCGATGCAGACCGCGCGGGCTTCCTGCGCTCGGCCCAGGCGCTGATCCAGATGATCGGCCGCGTCGCGCGCAATGTGAACGGCACCGCTGTCCTCTACGCCGATATGGTGACGCCGGCGATGCGGGCCGCGATCGATGAGACCGAGAGCCGGCGACAGCGCCAGATCGCCTTCAACGAGGAGAACGACGTCACACCGCTCTCGTCGGTTCGCGGCCTGGCGTCGGCGCAGCCCTACGGGCAAGAGCCGTCGGTCCATTCGGAAGCCTTCTGCGAGAACCTGTACGAGCTTTGCGACCGGATCACGGAGAAGGAACAGGCGCTGCTCGCGGCGGTGGATCACGGCCAAGAGGATCGGGCCGAGACGATCCGGGGCGAGCTGGACGGCCTCTACCGTCAGTTCATTTATCTGTGACGCGCCGGGTGAAAGTGACCGAATGAGCAAGGATCAGGAGCCTCAAACCACCCCCGGCAAGGAACGCGCGCCGCGATCCGGCTTCGTACAAGTGCGCGGCGCGCGGCAGAACAACCTCAAGAATGTTGATGTGGACGTTCCGCGCGATGCCTTCGTGGTGTTCACCGGCATATCGGGATCGGGCAAGTCGAGCCTCGCCTTCGGCACCCTCTATGCCGAGGCACAGCGCCGCTATCTGGAATCGGTCGCGCCCTACGCCCGCCGCCTGATCGATCAGGCCGGCGTGCCGGAGGTTGACGCCATCGACGGGTTGCCGCCCGCGGTCGCGTTGCAGCAGCAGCGCGGCTCGGCCAATGCGCGGTCTTCGGTTGGCAGCGTGACGACGCTCTCCAGCCTGGTGCGGATGCTCTATTCGCGCGTCGGAGAATATCCGCGCAATCAGCCGATGCTCTATGCGGAGGACTTCTCCCCCAACACCGTGGCCGGGGCCTGCCCGACCTGCCACGGCATCGGGCGCGTCTATGACGCGACCGAAGAGACGATGGTGCCCGACGACAGTCTCACCATTCGCGATCGGGCGATCGCGGCATGGCCGCCGGCGTGGCACGGCCAGAACCTGCGCGATATCCTTGTGTCGCTCGGCTATGATGTCGACACGCCATGGCGCGATCTTCCGAAGAAGGATCGTGACTGGATACTCTTCACCGACGAGACGCCGACGGTGCCGGTCTATGCGGGTCTGACGCCCGAACAGACGCGCGTTGCCCTCAAGCGTCGTATGGAGCCGAGCTATCAGGGCACCTTCACCGGCGCCCGTCGCTACGTGCTGGAGACCTTCGCCAACACCAAAAGCGCGCTGATGAAGAAGCGTGTCTCGCAATATATCATCGGCCGCGATTGCCCGACCTGCGACGGCAAGCGCCTGAAGCGCGAGGCCCTGTCGGTGAAGTTTGCCGGCCTGGACATCGCCGAGTTTGGCGACCTGACGGTGCTGAAGCTCCGGGACTTGCTCACGCCCGTCGCCCATGGCGAGTATGGTAGCGCCTCGACGACCCTGAAGGGCCATGTTCTCGGCAAGGCGGCCCGCGATGCGGCGGTTGAACGTAGGGTCGCGGCGGGAGGCTCGGCACACAAGGCAGCGCCTGACGTGCGCCGCACGCCCAATCTTTCCGATGAGAAGCGGGTCGCCGCGCAGCGTCTCGCATCCGAGCTGCTCGAACGGCTAGGCCCGCTGATCGACCTTGGCCTTGGCTACATCTCGCTCGACCGCAGCACGCCGACGCTTTCCTCCGGCGAGCTGCAACGCCTGCGCCTTGCCACTCAATTGTCGTCACAGCTTTTCGGCGTGGTCTATGTGCTGGACGAGCCATCGGCGGGGCTGCACCCGGCAGACGGCGAAGCGTTGCTGACCATCCTTGAGCGGCTGAAGGCGGCGGGCAACTCGCTGTTCGTTGTCGAGCATGATCTTGACGTGATCCGCCATGCCGAATGGCTGGTCGATGTGGGGCCAGGTGCCGGCGAAAAGGGCGGCGAAGTGCTCTACAGCGGCCCGATCGCAGGGCTTGCCGGCGTCGAGGCGTCGATCACCCGTCGCTATCTGTTCGCAGAACCTGACGCCCATGACCGGACCCCGCGCGAAGCAAAAGCATGGCTCCGTCTTGAAGGTGTGACCCGCAACAATCTTCACGGGCTCGACGTCGCGCTACCGATTGGCTGCTTCACCGCCGTCACCGGGGTTTCAGGATCGGGCAAGTCCAGTCTTGTCAGCCAGGCACTTCCGGAGCTTGTGACGGAACAACTCGGCGGCACGCCGGCTGCCGAGGAGGAGGATACCGATCCGCTGCTCGATGTTGCGCGGGAAGAGACCGAAGGCCGCATCGTTGCGGGCATGGAGCATGTGCGCAGGCTGGTGCGGGTCGATCAGAAGCCGATCGGCCGCACTCCACGCTCGAACCTCTCCACCTACAGCGGCCTGTTCGATCATGTGCGCAAGATCTTCGCGAACACCCCACTGGCGCGCCGGCGCCACTACAGCCCGGGCAGGTTCTCCTTCAACGTCGCACAGGGCCGCTGCCCGGTGTGCGAGGGTGAGGGCTTCGTCATGGTGGAGCTGTTGTTCCTGCCCAGCGTCTATGCGCCCTGCTCGACCTGCCATGGCAGCCGCTACAATCCGCAGACGCTCGAAGTCGAATGGAACGGCCGCAACATCGCCCAGGTGCTTGAGCTGACGGTGGACGAGGCGTGCGACTTCTTCGCGAGCGAACCGTCCGTCATGCGCTCGCTCGATGTGCTGCGGGAGATTGGCCTCGGCTATCTGAGGCTTGGACAGCCGGCGACGGAACTGTCGGGCGGCGAGGCCCAGCGCATCAAGCTCGCGACCGAGCTGCAACGCGCCCAGCGTGGCAACACCATCTACATCCTCGACGAGCCGACTTCGGGGCTTCACCCTTCCGACGCTGATCGGCTGATGCGGCACCTGCAGGGCCTTGTCGATGTCGGCAATACGGTCGTCGTCGTCGAGCATGACATGCGAGCTATTTCACAGGTGGATTGGGTGATCGATCTGGGGCCTGGCGCTGGCGAAGATGGTGGCCGGATCATCGCGAGCGGCGTCCCTCACGATGTTGCCGAAGCGCAAGGCAGCCTGACCGCGCCTTATCTAAAGGCGGCGCTTTAGCCGCTTGGACGCCGGCGACAGGGGGGAGTGGGACTATGGTGAGTCTTGTCGATTGGGGTGTGGCGATCCCGATGATCGAGCACCGGCCATGTCTTGCTGGGATGTGATAGCGATGGTCCTGCCCGACCATTCAGGGAGTTGAACGTGCCTTCTACCGTCTCTCAAGATGTTACCGCTCGTTCCCAGGCCGTCGATGCCCGGCTTACCCGCGCTGCGATCTTTCTGGTCGTCTCGATGGGCGCCGGGGAGAAGCCGGAAGCGGGGGTGCGGGGTCTTTGCGCCATCCTGTCGTCGCTGGTTCGTGGCGTGGGCTTCCGGGCGGCAGACGGCGGACTTTCCTGCATCATGGGGATCGGCTCCGATGCTTGGGACCGGCTATTCGGAGCGCCGCGGCCGAAGGAACTGCATCCGTTCCGGGAAATCCGCGGCGTCCATCATGCGCCTTCGACGCCCGGCGACCTGCTGTTTCACATTCGCGCCGCGCGTCAGGATTTGTGTTTCGAGATGGCGGCGCAGATCGTGAAGCGTCTCGCCGGCTTCGCCTCGGTGACGGACGAGGTGCATGGCTTCCGCTACTTCGACGATCGCGACCTGCTGGGATTTGTCGACGGGACGGAAAACCCCGTCGAGCAGGGAGCCAGAGATGCCACGGTGATCGGGGCGGCGGACGATCCGGTCTTCGCTGGCGGCAGCTATGTGATCGTCCAGAAATACCTCCACGACCTCGACAAGTGGAACGCGATTCCCGTGGAGCAGCAGGAGAAGATCGTAGGGCGCGAGAAGCTGTCGGACATCGAGCTGGACGAGGCGGCCAAGCCGAGCTTCGCGCATAACGTGCTCACCAACATCGAGGAGGACGGCGAGCAACTCCAGATCCTGCGCGATAACATGCCGTTCGGCGATGTTGGTAAGGGCGAGTTCGGCACCTATTTCATCGGTTACGCCCGCTCGCCGACCCGCATCGAGCGGATGCTCGACAATATGTTCATCGGTTTGCCACCCGGCAATTACGATCGCTTGCTCGATGTTAGCCGGGCCGTGACCGGCTCGCTTTATTTCGTGCCGTCGGCTGATTTTCTGGACGAGGTAACGCCGGAGCCAGCCACGGCCGATGGCGATGAGGCGGTAGCCGAGGCGCCCGCATCCACGGCGCCGGCACCGGAGCCCTCGTCAGCATCGGATGGATCGCTGCGCATTGGATCACTCAAAGATGAGGCAGGACATGAATAACCTCCATCGCGAACTCGCCCCCATCTCCGACGCCGCTTGGGCGCAAATCGACCAAGAAGCGACCCGAACTCTCAAGCGCTATCTGGCCGCGCGCCGCGTCGTGGACGTGCCGGAACCGAAGGGGGCCACGCTCGCGGCCGTGGGAACGGGCCACACCAAGCCGATCGATGCGCCCAGCGATGGCGTCCAAGCCGTGCGGCGTGCGGTCAACGCCGTGGTCGAACTGCGCGTGCCCTTCACGCTGACCCGCGCGGCGATCGACGATGTGGAGCGCGGCTCCGAGGATTCGGACTGGCAACCGCTCAAGGAAGCCGCCCGCACGATCGCCTTTGCCGAAAATCGCGCGATCTTTGATGGCTATGCCGCTGCCGATATCGGCGGCATCCGTCCCGGCGCGAGCAACGAGCCGGTGCCGCTGCCCACGGCCGTCGCCGGATATCCCGCCATCGTCGCCCAAGCCGTCGATCGGTTGCGCCTTGCCGGGGTCGAGGGGCCTTATCGACTGGTGCTGGGCGATGATCCGTTCACCGCGATCAGCGGCGGCAGCGAGGAGGGCTATCCGGTGCTCCAGCACATCAATCGTCTGGTGGACGGCGATATCATCTGGGCGCCGGGCATCATGGGCGGCGTCGTCCTGACAACGCGGGGCGGCGATTTCGAACTCGATCTCGGACAGGATTTGTCGATCGGCTATCTCAGCCACACCGCCGAGGCGGTCGAGCTGTACCTGCAAGAGAGCTTCACCTTCCGGCTGTTGACGAGCGAGGCGGCTGTTTCGCTCCCGACAACGGAAGCGTCGGCGCAGCCGGCGTGAAGGCGTTGCCGGTTGCGCCGCCCGCACGCGGGCCGCAGCGAGGGGTGGGACAATGATAAGTCTCGTCGGTTGGATCGCCACGATCGCGACGATGATCGCGGCGATGATGACGGCTTCCAACCTGGGCGCGCGCGTGACGGGCTGGGGCTTCGTGGTGTTCAGCATCAGCTCGGTTTGCTGGACCACATTGGGCTACGCCACAGGACAGACAGCCTTGGTTGCCACCAATGGATTCCTGATGCTGACGAACCTAGTTGGTATCTGGCGATGGTTGGGGCAGCAGACCAAATATGAGGATGGCGGCCGATCGGCCGAAACAGCCAGCCAAAGATCCGATACGCCGAACCTGTTCACCGCGACCGGCCTGATCGGCATGGCGGTTGATGACAAGAGCGGGATGAATCTGGGCCGGGTTGTCGAGGCCCTTATCGAATGTTCGACCGGCAGGATAAACTATGTGGTGATCTCGGACGAGCGATATGCCGGTCTTGAAGAGACATTGCGAGCGGTGCCGCTCGAATCCCTCAGGATCGGCTACACGCGCATGACGCTGTTGCTGGACGGCCCGAGCTTCCTGTCACAGCCCGGCCTCAAAAGTCGTGACTGGCCCGCCTTCGCTCCGATCAATCCCTAGCAAGCGATCGCTCACACCAATTGGAGCGCGCGATCATGATCTTGACCGGGGCCAAGAAAGCGCAGGATCAGGATACGGTGGGCTTCTGGCCGGTAGAGGATGCCATAGCGGCGATAGGAACGGCGACGGATACCGTAGCGCTCATAGCGAGGCACCAGAGGATAGCCTTGGGGCAGATCGGCAAGGCGACGGGCCGCCTCACGCAATTCCTCAACAAAGCTGATGGCTCTCGCGGGATTGTCCTTTTCGATATGCTCGGCGATGTGATCGAGGTCGGCCAGCGCATCCGGCGTCAGGATGACTTTCATTGCGGCTGAGCGCTTGCCCGTGTCCGAATCCTGTCGATGATAGCATCGCAGGCGTCGTCGAGGTCGTGGGTGCGCCCCGCCTCGGCATCGGCAAGGCCGCGTTCGATCGAGGCGTCAAGATCATGCAGCCACCGTTCGACATCCTGCGTCTCGCCCTGATCGCGCCGAATGAGATCGCGAACATAATCACTCACGCTGGCATAATGCCCGCTGTCGATGCGGCGCTGGACGTAATCCCGCATAGGGTCCGGAAGGGAGACGTTCATCGAAGCCATAAATCACCTCACTACCATTATGGCAAAAACTGCCATCGGTTTCAAGGCGCCTGCCTCTCTTGTGCAGCCGATCCGCCTTCGCGTCACCGCACCGACGAGGGTAAGATCACATAACGCTAAGCGACCTTTGGCTCGCCTACCATGACAATATGTTGGAAAAGCTTGCTGGTGCGTTCCCCGGCAGGCGCGGCCATGGCGGCGGCGATCGCGGCTTGGTTCAAGCGATGGTGGGTCGGGGCCGTGCCTCCGCCTCCGGATTGCGGCCCAGGACCATGAGCAGGCGGGGCCGAGCCAAGGGCGCCATTATCATCCGCCTCGGCCGCGGCGATCACCCGCAGGCTGTTTATCGGTGCGGTGGGATCGGGTCGAATGTTCGGCATTTGCGGTGCGGGGATCTTGGTCAGCGCGACCATGGCCTTCTCCGTATAATAGCGGATTTTCTTGCCATAGACGGGCGGGATGCCGAGGCGCAGGACGATCATGTCCTTTTCGGGGAGCTGCATCAGCTCTTGAGGAAGCATCAGGGGCCGGCGCTGATCGGATTCCGATACCGAGCCGCCCCCACGGCCCCACATGCCGAAGGAGCGCGACTTGGCGCGAAACGTATAAGTGCCAAGCCGTTCGGAAATATCCTTCGCATCATCGTTGGTCGCGGGGCGCATGACCATTTGGACGCCGCAGTTGGATTCAATCTCCGTGGCGACTTTCGGCCCATAGACGTTCTCGAGCTGCGCTCCGCTCTGGATGACGGGGAGGAGGCGAATGCCATAGCCGGCGACATAGCTGAAGCCATTGGCGATCACCGACGCGCGGCCGAGGCGCGAGAACTCGTCGAGCAAGAGCAGCAAGCGAACCTGGTGCTTGTTGCCCGAGGGCAGCTCGCGGACATTGAGGTCAATGAGCTGCTGGAAAAGCAGGCCATAGATCGGTGCCACGCGATCCAGATCATCCGGCGAGACGCCGAGATAGAGCGAGATCCGCTTGTCGCGGAACTCGCGCAGATCGAAATCGCTGACAGCCGTTGCCGCATCGACATAGGGGTTCAGCCACAGATTGATCTTGGCGGTGACGGACTGGCGGGTTGACGTGAAGGTATTGGCCGAGGCCATGATCCAATCCCGCAGCGCCGACACGCACGCCCCTGATAGCGGTTTGCCCTCCCGCTCGCGCTGCGAGATGATTTTGGGAAATCGCTTTTGTGCATCGCCGGCGGCGAATTGGCGGTAGATTTCGCCGATGGTGAAGGGGAGCGCATCGTCGCCATCATCCACCGTGGCGGCGACATAGGCCGCGACACCGAGAAACGCCGTCCTTGCGCTTTCCGCCCAAAACGTCTCGCCCTGCAGGGGCAGGGGAAAAAGCATGACGCTGATTTTTTGCAGCTCGTTGACGACTTCGACCTGATCGCGTCGGTTGATGTACGCGAGCGGGTTGTAGCGGCATGTGCGACCGTGGGCATCGAGCGGGTTGAACAAGAGTGTTTGCTGGCGAAGGTTCGTCATCCGAAAGCCTGCTGTCGCCGCCCAATTCTCTTGCTTCACATCGAGGACGACAACCGAATCCGGCCATTGGAGAAGGTTCGGGATCACGACGCCGACGCCCTTGCCGGCGCGGGTGGGTGCTTCGAGCAAGACATGCTCGGTTCCCCCAAAGCGCATGAACTTGCCATTGATGCGGCCGAGGAGAATGCCGGCATCCTCCAAGAGCTTGGCCTTGCGGACCTCGCCGATCCGCGCCCAGCGGGCTTCGCCGTGGAGCTTCTGGCCCGTGAAAAGCGACGACACGATACCGATCAGGCAGACCGCGAAGGCGATGAAGAAACCGGCGAGAAACGGCTTCCACACGATCGGCAAGTGGCGCATCGACCATAATGCACCCGGAACGCGCGCCCAGGGCGTGTGCGCCGAGAGGAGATGCGCCTTCCAAAGGACCACCACGGCGCCGATCGCGGCGCTTATCATCAAGCCTATGATGACGAGGAACGCGATGGCGGCCGGCTCGGACGCCCCTTGGTTGCGAACCATTTTGCCGCTCATAATGCGATCCTCCGCTCGAATCTAATCGCGAGGCTTGCCCGCAGGATCGAACCACACTTCCGTCATACGATAGCGCGCCGGCTTCCCGTCACCTGGGGGAAGGCGGTGCATCTGCACGACGATATCAACCAGCGAGCGCAACAGGGCGCGGATGTCGTGCCGATCGAGATCGTTGCCGCCTTCCGATTCCTTGACCAGCAGCGTAAGCTGTTCCAGCGCACCTTCGGCCGTATTGGCATGGACCGTGGTTATCGAGCCTGGATGGCCGCTATTGACGTTGCGCAGATAGAAGAAGGCGGTGCCGTCGCGTAGCTCTTGGAGCAGGATGCGATCGGGTCGCATACGCAACGCCGATTCCAGCAATTCCTTTGCGCCAGCTTTTTGAAGGCCCTTTCCGTCCTTAGAATACATCATGTGGACGTGGTTGCGCTGTGGCACCACCAGCTCGCGGGTGTCTTCGATCGTCAGGATGCGCTCGTAATCGGGAATGAGCCTAATCAGGCCCTTGGAGAAGCTCGTCTTGCCGGAACCCGTGGCGCCGGAGATCAGGATATTTTTGCGGGATTCGACCGCGAGCCGGAAGAAGCCCTTCCAGTCGCCGGCCTCGCGAAATCGCATCAGCGCGGAGTCGACCTCTTCATGCAGGCCATGAGCGCGGACCTCACTGAAAAGCCCGGCGCGGTCGAAATCGTCGATGTCCATAGAGACGCCCGACGCTTTCCGGATCGTGATCGAGACGAAGCCCCGCTCCACGGCAGGGGGGACGACGACCTGCGCGCGCTCGCCTCCCGGAAGAACCGAGGAGACGATCGGATATTCGGCGGTGACATCCTGTTTGGTCAGACCTGCGATGAGCTTCGCGAGCGTCATGAGGGCCGCATTGTCCAATGCCGGCTCCTTATGCCATTCCCAACCGTTGCGCGTCTCCAAGCCGATCAGGCCCGGCTCATTGATGACCAGCTCCGTCACGTCCTCGCGGGCTAGGTGACGCTCTATCGGCGCCGCATTGTGCTGGTATATCGACGACGCCACAAATCAGCGCCTCAGTCGCACGTCATAGACGGACCGGAAATCGAAATCCTTGGCGACGAAGATTGCAGCCGTATCGCCCTGATTCTTCTTCAGGATCGGCTTGATCTGCATGGTTTGGTTGAGGACCGTCTGTGCAGTATTGCCCGGAACCTGTGTCGAGTAGGTGCCTTCGCCGGCGACGGCGCGACTGGCGATGTTCGACGCATCTTCCAGCACCGAGATCACAAGCCCCATGCCGAAGCGCGCCCAAAACTGCGTATCGACGCCTCCCGGCAGGCCGGCGCGGCCAAGGCTATCAGCCGCAGGCGATCCCAAGTCGATCGCCACACCGCGCGGCGTGAGTGCGCGCGTCCATAGGACGAACAAGCGAGCCTGCCCCTGTGTGATGCCGCCCGAATATTGCCCCAGCACCTTCGTCCCTTTGTCGAGCAGGACGATGCGACCATTTTCCGAATAGACGTCATGATTGATGACGCAGTTCACGAAGCCCGCCTGCGTCGAGTTGATGGCCGTCTGCAGAGTGCAGGGTATGACCGTGCCAGCGCTCAACAGAAGGCTCCGATCGGGGATCACGCTCGCCCGTACTGTCTGGATCGCCGCATGGTTGAGCTGATCGCTGAAATCGGTCGATCCCTTACCCGACGGGCCGGCATCATCATTCTGCCCGAAGCCGCTGGCCCCGAAGTTGCGCGGGCCGCCTGGCTGGCCTTGCCCTTGGCCCTGCCCATCGCCTTGAGGCTGGCCATTCCCTTGCGGTTGCTCGGCCGAGACGAGGCTTGTCCCCGGTGATCCGGCGGATGCGATACCCGTGCTGCCGAACGCCATGATCGGCGATCGGCGCGCAGCATCCGCCATCGAGCGTGCCTGTTCGGCTCGCTTCTGCTCTGGCGTCTCCTGACCATTCGCCGACACCGGCGCCGGATTCCCGTTCGCATCGGTAGCCTGGTTAGGCGTCGCCGCGATCGGGCGGCCGAACATATCGGTTTGCGGGGCATTGGGTTGGCCGAGCTGGCCGGCGAGCTGCGCGCGCTGCGCGTTCGGTGATCCCATCACATCGGCCACGGCCCGATCGCTGGCTTTTGCCGGCTGCTCGGCGGGCTTTGCGGAGCCGGAATGGTGGAATGCACCATAGCCGATCGCAATGCCGCCCATGGTGCCGATCAGTGCGAGGCCGGCGCCGAGGAAAGCGATATTTCCCCAACCGCCGCTGCGCGCAATGGGGCTGCTCTGCTCGCTGGGGGGGACGGTATCGGCGCCGACTTCGCCGCCGCGGTCAATGAGGTTATCGGCCATCTTACTGCCCCTTCACTTTACGTTCGACGATGTTGGAGACGGTCCCCGTCCGATCGCCGCGATCGTTGCGAGGGGGCGCTTCATTGTAGATGCACAGCACCACGTTGCCGCGACGGAGCCGAAGCTGCCGATAGACCGCATGGATCACGACAAAATCCTCGCGCACGTCGTAGGGAACGATCGTCTCGGTCCCGTCCACGTCAACGGCAAAAATTGAAGGTATGTCGGCGTGGCCTGGGTAGCGCAGCACCGTGAACTCGCCATTGTCGGAGATCTCGGTGGGCTGGAGCGAGGAGTCGCCCTGCACCGTGTAATTCATGTTTCGCGTTCCTTCGATCACGGCATGATCGAGCGCGGCTGTGGTGATGTTGTTTTCGACCGCGCGCGCGGCCTGTACCTCGGCGAGCTGGGTCTGAAGCGTCGCCATAGCTCGCTCCTCGCGCGGGTAATGGAACCGGATGCCATACATTGCCTCGCCGGCGCCGAGAGTGAGATTGAAATGATAGGTGCGCGGCGCGCCGTTGACGTTGGTGACGACGATCAGGTTGGTTCCGCCAGCCTTCTCGCGCGGCTTGAGGAACACGATGTTGCCGACGGGCGCGATTTGCCATGAGATCGTGTCGCCCAACGCCGCCTGCGTCACGGTTTCATTGGGGCCGAACTGGATTTCGATCGCATGGCGAAAACTGCCCACGATCGTCACGACCTGATCGGGATCGTAGTTGACGTTGCGGACCCGCGCATCCTTTGGGCCAGGAACGGGCGTCTCGGATGCGATAGCCGGATGCGGAGCGAGCGTGACGGCCACGGCCCCAACGACCGAGAAGACGACGAGCCGGTGCCACACCGCCCCGACACCACGCCAGAAACGGCTTTTGGCGCCGCTATCCGTCACCACCAGCTTGCTTGCCGGAGGCGAGAGGCGCTCGCCCAGCTTCTTGCGGAGCGCGGGGAGGAAGGGGATCACGACGCGATCGGCGCCGTCCATGGTCTTCGGCTGTTCGGTCATGTCACGCCTCCGGGTCAGAGCGATAATTCACGACCTGGAAGCCGAGAGGATTCAGGTTGCGATCCTTCTCATGCTCGGGGGCCGTGGTGAACTTGAAGGTCATGATCGCGTTCCAGTTCTGCGCGACCGGCGTGTTCTGCCCCATCGTGATGATCTTCGTGTAGCGGACTTGCGCCACGGTCGGGCTCAGGAAGCTGATCGTGCGGATTGCGATCGAGACGAAGCCTTTGTCGCCGTAGATGTTCGACGGGGCATTGCTGTTGCCAGATTGAACGCCGTTGAGATAACGGCCGCCTTCAGCCTGGTCGCTCATTAGCATCACCGTATAGGCGTTCTCACGAGCTGCATCGTTCAACCAGCCCTCGCGCAGCCGCACATATTGCGAAATGAAATAGCGATTGACCGCATCGTCGTAGGTGCGGGGCTGAGGCCCCTTGAGGGCCGTCACGATCTCTGCCTCGCCCGAGGTCTTATCAACCCGGATCACATAGGGCTGTACGGTCTTGAGAGGTGTGAGCATGACGACAGCCGCCACAGACGCGACCGCGAGCGCACATGCCCCTCCCGCGACGGTCCACGCCACGCGCCGGGACTGGATCGCCGCGCGCATTCGGTCGTATTCCCACGTCCTCGCGCTTTCGAGGTATTTTTCCTTATCTTCTGCCTTCACCGTAGCCATGGCGTCGATCCCTTCGTCAGCAGGGGAGGTAGGACAGCGCAACGGCCCGCTGGGACGTCCCCGGCGCTGACGGTAGAGTGTTCATGGCGCCTCGCTTCGGAGGCGTGGCGGGTTCCTGGCCGGCGTCGGGGGCTGATGCTGGCGGCGCCGGCAGCGGCGCCGGGCCGGGGACATCAGGTGCGGGCGAGGCTGCCGGTGGAGCCACCATGGACTGTCCGCCTCCACCTTGCGATGCGGGCAGCGGGACAGGGAGTGTCGGCAGAATCGTGCCGTAGAGATTGGCGGGGCGGCGATGCTTGCCGTCGCATACCGGAGCGGGCTTGATGTGAGTCCCGGTGCATCCGCTAAGTGCGAGGGCACCTAACGCCACGATAGTCAGCCTTTTCATAGAATCTCCGTCCGTCTTTTCCGCGATGTTCCCAAGGTTCATGAGTGGAGAGCGGTCAGCCGCCCCCGGAAGCAGATCGAGCGACGGAGCCGCCAGTCGCGGGGGCTCCACCAGCGCGGGGCGTGTTCGCGGCCAAGCGTCGGAACATCAGGCGATTGGCCGCCATGTTCATGCCGGTTTGCAGGAAGCCATGGCCACCCGAGGACGCTCCGCCCGCGATGCCCGAAGCGATCGAAGGCGCTTGGAAGAAGAAGATCGTGCCGACGATGTAAATCGCGCAGCACGCGACGGTCGCCACAATCATCAGGTCGGTGTTGAGGACCGCGTAGGTATCCTCCATCTGGACAAAGTTGGACGCATCGCCGATCGACCCCATGATGCCGTCCATGGAGGCTTCCTGAAGGCCGGTGATGAACTTCGTCATGATCGCCATGACGACCATCAGGAGGATGTAATTCGCGGTCTGTTTGAGCCAGCCATCAAAGAGCCAGCGCGAGGAGTTGAATAAGAGGCAGGCGAGCGCGAGCGGCGCGAGCGCAACGCAGATCGACACAGCCAGCTTCGCGAAGATGACGATGCAGAACCCGACGGCGGCCGACAGGAAGGCGAACACATAGAGGACGCCGATGCAACCATAGGTCACAAGCGCGGACTGCAACTGGATCAGCGGCGTGCGGAAATCGGTGATTCCCTGTGAAGGCATCTGCTGGATGGTCGCGTTCGCCTGTTCCATCCGCGACGCCAATTTGCCGGTATCGGAGACGTAGGTATCGAAAGTGGTGCCGGGGTTAGTGACAGGCGTTCCCGATCCCGCCGAAATGATGTCGGACGGGAGCTGCGTGGCGACGTTCACGACGAGCGCCGAGTAGCCGACGGCGCTGGCTGCTGCTATCGCGAAGCCGACCTTGCCGGCTTGGAATACCAGCTCGCGCAAGGGGGCCTGGATTGCGCCGCGAAGAACCGCGAAACCCAGAAGCAGGAAGTAGATTGTCGCGGCGACGCCGAGTGGCGCAGCCACGAAGCTGACAAGACCGGACCCGAAGCTCGCCACGGCCGATGTAATTGCGCTTTCTACATAGCCATACATGGTCGTGAAAAGGACCATGAGATTGGGCGAACTTCCTGCCATCGGTTTATACCTTGTTCAAAGTGGCTGGATCATTTCGAGTTGATCTTTTGCATGGCGATCGAGCGCCGCGCTTCTCGCGTCGTGAAACAAAGATTATCCTTCTGATCGGCAGGGAGATTGCTGTATTCCCCGCTGTCACATTTCGTTTTCCATTCCGCGAGAAGCTGCGGATTCTTTATCAGCTCGTCCGTTGTCGGGACCGCAGGGGGTTGTTGTTGACAGCCGGCAGCGGCCAGGGCGAAGCACAAGACGAGCAGCTTTCGCATGGGTTACTTCCTGAGAGTGTTGGCGTCGTAGAATGAGGCCGCATTGCGGGCAGCCGAGGTTTGCGCCGTCGCGATCGCAAGGTTCGCGTGTCCAAACTGAGCCGTCTGGATCGCCTGCAACTTCAGCATGTCGTTCTGGAGCTGCGCCTGCTCGACCGAGATACGGGCGTTCAGGTCCATCACGTCCTTGGGGTCTTTGGCGCTCGACAGTTGCTCGCGGAGCTGATCGAGGAGCTGCATCCGCTGCTGCGTCACGTTCAACGTGTTCTCGCCGAAGGCGGCCGTAGCAGCGGCAGAGCCGGTCGCATCCTTGAGCGCCTGGTTGTAGGCGGTGTCCGCGTCCGACCCGGAGGACGAAATCGTGTAGCGGGACTGGATGCTGCTGGCGAGCGAGCCCAGCGAGCCGATCTTGGTCAGATCGCCGCCTAACAGCGTTTGTGCGTCGATGGTCGTGTTTGGCAGGAGGTTGCGCGTCTGAGAATTGAAGAGACTCGATGCGATGCTGTTCACGTTCGTCAGCTTTTGCAGCGAGTTGAGCGTGTTGGTGGCGGTCGAGATTTGCTGCTCGCCCTGTTCGATCATCTTGATCGTGTTCTGAACGGTCGCGAGGGCTTGTATGTAGCCCGTGGAATCGAAAACCGGGATACCCTGCGCCGAGGCCGGGGCGGCGGTCGCAGCGAGCGCCAAGGGCGCCGCTGCGAACATGATGATGTGCTTGAGCGACATATCAGCTTCTCCTTTCATGTGCGTAGAAGAGCGGCAGCCACGCCGCAGGATCGTTGCCCGCTCGGGCAATGGCATCTTCCATGACCGCCAGAGTTTCGGCGCGGCCAGAAAGCACGGATAATTCATCGCCCATTCCGCCGAGATCGAGCTTCGCAACGATGGACGTGTGGCCCTGCTTGACGAGGAAGCAGCGGCTCTCCGGTGTCAGATCCTCGCGGATCAGGCGGTATTCCGCTTCCGTTAGGCCCAAACCGTCGCAATAGTCGGATTTCTTGGCATCGGAATTGGGCAGGAGGATCTTCGTCGCGGTCTGTTCGATGATCGAATGCGCAATCGGCGAGCGCAGGGCGTCAGCCGGGGATTGGGTGCCGAAGACCATGAACGCATTGCGCTTGCGGAAGGTCTTGAGACCGTCCTGTGCGAAGGCCCGGAAAGCGTCGTCCTGTAATGCCTTCCAGAACTCGTCGATGTCCACCACGACACGCTGGCCGTCCAGCAGCTCGTCGACCCGATGGAAAAGGTAGAGCATCATCGGCGTGCGGATTTCCGGGTTTTCGAGGAAGTCCGTCATGTCAAAACCGACGAAGCGGGCCGCCAGCGACACTTCATCGACCGGGCCATCGAACGCCCAGCCCAATGGGCCGCCCGAACACCAGCGTTCGAGCCGCGCACCGATGCCCTCCGCGTCCGAGTAGCTTAGCAACTCACGCAGATCGTGGAATGATCGCTTCTCGGCAGGGAGCTTCATCACCGCATCAAGGCCATCGTCGATCAGCTTCTCTTCGCCGACCGTGAGCGGCCGCCCTTCGCGCCGCACCAGCACGCGGATGAACTGGCGGAGAAACGCCATGTTTTCGTGTGTCGGCGAGAGACCCTTCAACGGGGCAAAACCCGTCGGTTCGCCGTTCCTCAAGGCCAGATAGGTGCCGCCACAGGCACGCACGAAGATCTCCGCGCCCCGGTCCTTGTCGAAAAAGACCTGCTTGGCCCCTGTCTTTTCAAGCTGTGCTTGCAGGAAGTTTTGCAGCACCGTCTTGCCTGCGCCGGTGGGGCCGATGATAAGCGTGTGGCCGATGTCCTGCCGGTGGAAATTAAACCAGAAGGACGAGCCGGCGCGCGTCTTGAGAAGCGTCACCGCCTCGCCCCAATGGTTCCCCGACTTGCGACCCGCAGGGAAGGTGTAGAACGGGCTGAGGGCTGCGAAATTGCGGCTGTTGATGACCGCAGGCCGCGCCCGCATTTTGAAATTGCCGGGAAGCTGCGCCCAAAACGCCGCTTCCAGCGCCACGTCCTCGCGGGCCATCACCATGCCGGTATCGGCCGCGGCGGAACGCGCAATGGAGAGTCGATCGAGCAGGCGCCGCTTGTCATCGTCCATCACCGCGATCGACAAATGATGCTCGCCCAGGACGAAGCGGTTCGCCATCAGATCATCGACGCCATCCAGCAGCTCCATGGCCTGACTGACGCCGGCATCGTCGGACGACACCATTTGCTTGTATTTTTTCGTGAAGCGCTCGCTCGCCACGGACTTTACCAGCGGCGCGAAGCTCTGCGTCAGCACGAACGGGAAATCGAGCGTCAGCAGGCTATTGAACTGCCCCGTCCGCGTCGTGGCGACATATTCGCGGACGCCGAACATACCGAGCCAGTGCGACTTGTCGGGGAGCCGAATTTCAGCGGCCTCGCGCCCGAAGATCACCCGCGACGTATAGAGGGCCTGCCCGAGCCGCCCGTTCAACAGCGGCACGCGGATGCGGTCGCCGGTCAGGATGAAGTGCAGCACCTCCATGGGTTGCGAGAAAAGGTTGCCGTTATGCTCGTAGAGCGAGAGCGGCGTCGGGCTTGTGTCCGCCAGCAGCGATTCAAAATCGCGGCATTTGTCTGCCATGATCGCGAGAGCGCGATCGTCAATCTCCGCACCGGGTTGGCGCTTGGCGAAAAGGCGTGTCACCTGGTCGCCGGCCATGTTCGAGGGCCGCACGATGATCGTGACGTAAAACTCGTTGTGGTAGAGAACCTTTTCCTTCAGCCGCTCCGCGTAACGCTCCTGTAGCGTGCGGGCGAAATCGGAATGGAACTCGCCTTCAAGGATAGGGTCCGTCGCCGTGCGGACGAGGTGCGTCCAGAGGGCAACCCGATCGTCACCGATCGAGCGCCACGCGATGTTGAGCTTGTTATGCCATGTGTTGAGATCGGCGATGTCGCTCGTCTCGAACGGCCGCCCGTCGACGCGATACATCCGCATGAGTGAGCCGTCTTCCAGCGCGACGATCGTGTCATCGACATGCCGCGTGTAGGGGATGAATTTGATGTCATCCGCTTCGCGAAGGGCGACCTGTTTGTGCTTCAGGGTGAATTTAGCCATTGCCGAATTGCTTCCGCTTCACGCCTTGGGACAGGCGGACGGGAGAGTAGCTCCCGCCCCCCCAGAATTTGCGGTTTTTGGAGAGAAATACGGTCTGAAACCAAAGGCCCCACAGCCGAAACGCATTGTAGTCGTAGTGGACTATCATGCGGGCCGGGAAGTAGAGCGCTCCGAACATGGCCAGGGGGAAGAAGGGATTGTGCATGATCCCCCAAAAAACCATGCAGACCATGATGATCGGCAGGATCGCCTCCAGCGGCAATCCCATGAACACCGATGGCCTGGTCAGGGCGAGAAAGACCTTATCCTCGGCCAGCTTGTCCATGTTAGCTGCCCGATCCGCCCATCCAGCCCACGATGGTCGCGGCCGAGAAGATGATGCCGATCCCGATCAGCACGGTGACGGCCCGCCCCCAATCCATGCGGCCGGTCAGCTTTGCATAGCCGACGGCCATCACGGCGATGATGCCGACCACGGACGCGATCGTGGTCATCCATGTCTTGATGGTCGTAAGGCCGCTCTCGATGGCGGTGCCGTCCGCAAGGGCCGGCTGCGCGATCGAGATGAGGGCCAGGGCGCCGGCGAAGCCGACGAGTTGGCGGGCGCGGCGATCGGACATCATCCGGCCCAACTTCGATGTGAATTTCATACGGTACTCCATGGCTGGAATTACCTCTCCAATGTTGGGGAGGACTGGACCGGCTCTATTCGCCGAACGGGAGCCGGTTCGCGGACCGACACATCAAGGCCGCGCCGAAGCACGTCCGAGATCATCTGCCGACTGTCACGGGTCTCCGACGCAACCTGCATCGCATCCCCTTTGAAGACCTCGGCGATATGCTGTTCCATGGCCGCCTGCGCCTGGAGCGCGTTGGCAAGGCGCGGTTCGGCCGCGATCGTGTCGGCAGCACCGTGGAGAAATAAGTCAGCCAGTTCCTCGCTATCGCGATGCCGCTTGGCCTCTTCTGATCGCTGGCGCTCCTCGCGAACGACCTGGGCGTCCCGCTCGGGCTGGGGCTGGCGATCCTGATCGCGTGTCGAACGCGCGACCGCCCGCTCCTCCTGAGCCCCATAGATCTGATCGACCAGCGCCGATGCCGTCTCGCGGACCGCGCGCGCACGCGGATCGCCGCTCGTCTCCAGCTCCCGGATTCCCCGCTCGAACACGCGCTCGACGATCGCCCGCTCGTCGAGCGCGGCCCTCTCGCCGGCTTCGCGAGCTGCGGCCGGAGAAGGTCTGCGCTGGGCGCTCGCATCGACTTCCGGGGAGCCGACGGCGCCATCGCTTTCCGATGCGGCGCTCGCGACCGTTTCCATGGCCTGCACGGCCCGCTCGGCGGTTTGGGCGGCGTTGGCCGGCGCTCCACGCGTCGCCGCTTCCTGCCTGCGCTCCTCTTCCCGGCTCCGCAGGCCCGCCATCCGCTCGGCTTCGGCGAACGACGGCTCGTAACCTTTGACCGTCAAACCGGCGCGGGAGCCGGCCTCCCATACCGCCTTGGTAAACTCGGGCGTCCCATGAACGTCAATCGTTTCCCAGCCATTATGCTGCGCGAGTCTGACCAGCGCAGCTATCGTTTCGGGATCTTCGTCGCGGGCGATGATCCGGTCATCGATGATTTCGAGCGACGGGTTCAACCGATCCCCGGCAAAGAACACGCCGAGGCGTCGATTGCCACCATCGGGGGATTCGACAACCCGCATGGAGTACCGCTTCGCCATATCGGGCGGGATCTCGAACGTGGACCGTTCGGGAGCGGCCTGCGCAAGCGCCGATTGGATGGACGCGCTTTGGGCGAGGCTTTCGGCAAGGTCTTTGCCGTGATCGGCCCCATGTTCGGCAATCACCACATCGGGAGCGCCTTCCGAACCGGGCCGGCTCAGCGCTGACATTTGCTCGGGCAGGCGAACGCCGCCCTGTCCGTCTATATGCGTGCCGACGCCCAGAGCCTCTTTGGCTTCCGGCGCCCTCGATTCCACCAGACGCTTGAAATCCGGGTCCGCCACCAGCTTCCGGGCGCGATCTTCGGCGAGCGGATCGCGGCTGTTGCCCGTGGTGGCAATCAAAGTCGCATCCTTCCCAGCATAGATCGCGACTTGCTCTTGGTCGCGATAGTCGGCGCTGGGAGAAAAGCTGCTGACCACGAGCCGCGTATCGGCGCGCGTGCTGGGCGCGATGGAATTGGTCTCGCTCATTTGAAGACCTCGATATCGTTGGAAGCAATTTGGCCGACCACCCAGCTATCGCGATCGTTCGCTGGCCCGTTATTCGAGGCCGGCGTGTCGCTCGCGGGCGTGGAAGGAACGGGGAGAGCTGGCGGCGCCTGGACGGAACCCAGCGCGGCCGCGGCCGACCACACGCGGCCGACATAGCCGTTGCGAAATCCCCGCGTCAGCGTTCCGGTATTGTAGAGCGAATAGGTCGCGGAGATCGCATCGAGGCCCGTGTAATGCCGGGTTGCCAGACCATAGCCTTCTTGCAGCACAGCGGAAGCGAGCCGCAGATTGGTGCAAGGATCGAACACCTCTTCGACCGAGACCCCGAGGCGCGCGAAATTGGCCGAATTGACCTGGGCCAAGCCGACATCGACGGTGTAGCCAGCAGCGACATAGCGACGGACGATCGCTGCGCCTTCAGCGACGGAGCCGGCACGAACGCGCGGCCCCTTGTTGACGTTGATCTTGAGGGAGTCGCCGCTACTCTCCGTCATGACGAGCGGCACAACCGCTTCGGTCGCGATTTCCGGCGCGCATTGCTGCGCCAGCGTGGCAATGGCGGCGACCGCGTAGATCATTGCTGTGTCACCGTCTGGTATCGCGTGTCGAGCGCGTAGCTCGACACGGCACCGTCTGACTGCGTGACCGTCAGATTATAGCCGTGCTTCACCTTCTTGGTGCGAATGCCGACGCCCGTGCATGTCGGGAACGAGCCGCCCATGGCGAGGACATTCCAGAGCTTCGTGATAGGCGGGACGCACTGCGCATATTTCGTGGGGGAGCCGGGGGTGGCGAGGCAGAGAACCACCTGGCAACCCCAATCCGACGCATAGGCCGGTTGCGGCGCGGCGACCGCCACAATCCCAGCGCCGCACAAGGAAAGCGCCCCCGAGGCGCCCCCCAGCTTGTTCAACAATCGCCCGATCATGAACCACCTCCATGAGATACGCGCCACTCTTCCGCCGCGAATACGTCCCATCGGGGCGGCGCTTTCTCGGTGGGTTGCAGGGCCGACACGGGCGCGGAGGGCGCATCGGTTCCAGAGATTGCAGATGGACGGCGAACGTCGGCACTGGCGACATTGACGATCCAGTCCTCGTCCTCTTCGACGGGCCGGATGCGGTCGATGACCTGTCCAGGGCGCGCGAACGCGATATGCCAATGATTGGAGTGACCCCGATCCCCCGGCCCAAGCAGCTCTATGAGCCGGATGCCGCTTTGCCCCATAAGGGCGCGGATTTGGTCGCGCGTGATCGAGTTGACGCCGGCAGCAGGGACGAAATCCACGGCTTGCCCGAATTTGTGCCAGCTATAACGCGCCCCGTATGTCGCGTTCATGGGCCTGATTGTGTCGGTGATGCGGGCGGCAAACGCCCGCCGTAGCAGCGCTGTTACCCCCGATACCGTAGCCGTGGTGGGGATGGAGGCCCGTTGCGAACCATCATCGACCTGCGCCAGCGCGCACGGGTCGAACACGGATGCCGGAGTGATGCCGTATGTCGCGAAGTCCCGGCCCTTGATCGCAAGCGGTCCGGCATCGAAGTCCGCGCCGAGCGCAAGCAGATCACGCACTGTCGCTTCTGCGTCGGCCTCATTGTCGGGCTGACGGGTCAGCGAGGCGCCCGTGTGAACGATGATCGCGTAGGGCGGTGCCGGGGTGGTCACGGCAGCGCCCAACCCTGCTGCGCAGAGCTGAATCGCCTTTGCCGTAAGCACCGCTGGAAGCATGAACGCCTGCTCCGTCAGATACAGTCCATAAAAAATAGTGGACGATACTGACGATCATGGCAACACTCAATCGCATCCGGGGAATTGGATTTTGAGCCGTTACGAAGGTGTGTTCATCTCCCCTCCCCTCGTTCACCATGTTGCCGAGACAGCAAGCCTAGCATAGAAAACATGGCTTTTAGGGGAGCCGGAGCCTTTGGGCTGACGGCCCCTTTCGGTGAGGCGTATCGCGCAAAGGGCAGAAGATTGAGAACAACCGTCGCTTTCCTTGCGGAAACACCCGGTTCGGCGACCCTGGAAGATCAAAAGGCGGTCCTAAGCCCTGATGACATCGTTGTGGAGGCGGGGAAAAAGAGTTTCAACCAGCTCGGCGAACTGCTCGCACGCAACGGCATCAAGCTCGCCTCTGGAGATCGGATCAAGGTCTTCGACCTATCATGCCTGGCGCTTTCAACGAACATGCTCATTCGCGTGCTGGCTAAGACGTTGCGTGCCGGCATCAGCGTTGAGATCGTGTCACAAAAGCTTGTCATCGAACCCGGTGCGACAAGCGAGATGCACGTTTTGCTTGATACCCTGGACGGCCATTACAGGCATATCCATGGTATCAAGACCCACCCGGCAGACACCGCGCCCCAGGGTCGCAAACGCCTTCTCGATCCCGACAAACTTCCCGAGATAAGGGCAAAGCTCGACAAGCCGGGAGCGACCGCGACCGACGTGGCGCAGGAGCTAGGAGTCGCGAGATCCACGCTTTTCAACTACCTCGAACGATACGACAGGGAGCGGCGCATCAGTCGGGGCAAGAAGGTTGTAAAGGGGGGTGTTGAGGGCCGCGGCGATGATGCTCATGTCCCGAAGCGTGATGCGGATAAAAGACCCGTTTAGCATATTCTGGATACGCTTGGCCGGGATTGCGCTACGCTCGGCCAGTTCTTCAGTCGAAATCCCGGTCTCATTAAGCAACACTTTCACACGATCCCCGAATCGGGACCGCAAAACGACGCCTTTAGCCACACAAACTCCCTCGGTTCCCCCCCGATAGGCCCCTGTGGTTCGGTCGCGACCTCTTCTTCCGTGGCGTCTCGTGAGGTGGCGCCGATTGATCTATGTGTGTCTAATTCATGTCGCGACCGCAGTGCAATGATATTCCGTCGCAATAAGTATGTTCATTTTGGAGGGTTTTTGGCGCTTTCCTCGTCACATGGGCGGATCATATCCCATGCCTCAGCGCCTACGGCTTCCGCCAGCTTGACCATCATGTCGAGGGTAGGATTGGCTCTTCCGCGCTCGATGAAGGAAATATATGCAGCCGTGATGCCGGTCTGCTCGAACAGTTGCGCTTGCGTATAGCCGAGCGAGAGTCGGCGTTCCTTCAGCCGCTTCCCGAAAAGCTGCGCAGCAGGTGTTCCAACCTCCTCCAGTTGGAGATACTTCGGCATCCAAAAGGTCTCTATCGGTGCGACATCACGGCCGATTGGCCGTGTTCTCAATGCTACAGCTTATATCGGGAACGGTTCGTCGCGCGAGAAAAATTAATTTACAGCATCGCGTGCGGGAGCGTTTGACAGAATCGTCATTCGCTCATTAATTGGACTCATGGCACGCCCGCGCACCAAGACTCGGAGAATGACCGTAAAGGAGCTTGTCCGGCAACAGCGGGGCGAGCTTTATGCGACAGGGCACCAGAATCTCAACATGGCGCTGCCTTCGGGGCTGATCGACGAGATCGACACCTTGAAGAAGCGGTATCGGCTGCGCTCTCGCGATGCCGTCGTCGCCCGGATCATCCGCAAGTGCATGGCGACCGTCAGTCCCGACGACTTCGTGCAGCGTGCGGCCGATGGCGATGCGACGCTGCGCCGCATTTCGCCGATCGTCGCGAACGAACTGGCTGACTATGTGCAGCAGGTTCAACGCCGCTTTCGGAATATGCCTTATGGCCCTGTCTTCGAAATGATTTTCGCCGAGATTGGCAGCGACCTTTCCAACCCTGCTGTCCAGCTTGAACTCATCCAAGGCGGTGAGCAGTGATGGTGAGCCGCTCGGCCTCGATCGCGGCCGAGCGCGTGCAGTTAGAGTCGGCCGGAATGGTTCTCGAAAGCACGAAGATCGCCTCCCCGTTCGTGCTTTCGGGGACCATTAGAAAGGCGGCGCCGGCATGACGACGCTCCCTACGACTCAGGGCGAGCTTTTCAGCCTTGATAGCCCGTTGCTCACCGAGGTCCGCGGCGAGCGATCATTGATGGCCTATCCATTCTTTGCGCTGACTAAAACGGCGTGGATGAAGCCGCTGGCCTATAGGACGGACGCCGTTTCCATCGAGATTGGGCCGGGTCCGCGCGGTGTCGCGACTATCTACGACAAGGAAGTCCTGCTTTATATTGCGAGTCTGCTTGTAGCAAAGCTCGACTCGGGCGAGAAAGTCTCGCAGGACTTCTACTTTACCGCGCACGACCTGTTTCGCGTAACCGGGGTCAACAGCTCAGCCCGATCCTACGCCCGCCTATCGGACGCGCTTGAGCGTCTGCAAGGCACGCAGATCAAGACCAACATCGAGGCTGGTGGCGAGGGCGAGGCGGGTTTCTTCTCCTGGCTCTCCGAAGCGCGGTTGACCTATACCAAGACGCGCACCGGCGATCGGCGTCTCAAGGCGGTCCGCGTCCGGCTCTGCGACTGGCTCTATCGCGCGATCTTGCGTGACCGGGAAGTTCTCGATTACTCGCCGAATTACTTTCAGATCGGGCCTGTTGAACGCCGTCTTTATGAAGTCGCGCGCGCTTCGTGCGCAAATGGCGCTATTGACGTCGATATCGAAGACCTACGTCTGCAAATTGGGTATCAAAATCCCGTAAAGAATTTTCGCCATGCTTTGAAGGGCATAGCGGAAGAGGACTCTATACCCGATTATCGCATCGTATTAGGTGATAATACCAACGAGGACGTTAAGAGAAAGCGCGGCCCTCGCGCCGGCTCCGCCAAGGTGACGATCATCCCGAGGACCACCGCACCCCCATGCTGATCGCGGTGCGCCTGGCTAGTGATTCGGTCAAACCCGATAGCCGCGCACAGAATGGTTCTCGAAAGCACGAACAAACGGTTCTCGAAAGCACGAAGGGGGCGCCTTTCGGTTTCCGAAAGCACGAGTTTTTGTGCCTTCGGTTCTCGAAAGCACGAGTTTCCGATGCTTCCGCGCTCCCGCGCGGGCTGTCATTCATTGTCATGAAATTGCGGGGCCGAAGGGCGGCCCCCGCCAATCCAAGGGGTATGTGGGCCGTGAGCACATAAACGAATGCCCGGCACGAAGGCCGGGCACCCGATGAACTAGGAGCATCGTCGCCAAACGATGCCAAGGGCCATCAGACAGCCCCTCTCCTAGAGCATTTCGAGCGCAGGCTCAAGGGATGCGCGATTCGCGCCACGCATCTGCTTTGTTCGCTGACGGCCCCTTGCACGAGGGGACGAACGATGGACTTTACCCTGCGACAATCGACGGTGCCGGCTGACTCCGTGGTGGACGAGCTGCGCGCCGAAGGGATTTCCTACGAAGACATTCGCACCGCACTGGACTTGCAGGCTACCCAGCGGCAGTCCGGCGTGCCGGTTCTGCCCCTGCGCGTGATATGTGGGCTTGAGCAGCACAAGAGCACCAGCAGCAATGTCCTCCTCAACGCGACCCGCGCGATCGTCGGCACCCCCAAGGGGGGGCGGCCGACTGGCGGGCTCCACATCACGCGCCGCAAAATATGGGCGAACAGCGTCCGGACCGAAAGCGCCGAGGAGGCCGACTTCGCCCAGCGCCTCGGGAACGATCTTCGCAAGCGGCTCTATGTCGCCGGCGAGCTGACCTTCAACCTTGGTCGCAAGCTGGCGAGCGAAGCCCGCGCTGGCCTGCGTACCCTTACGGAGAGGGAGGAGGCCCTGGTTCAATTCACGCAGTCGTGTCAGCGCGTCCTCACGGCCATGCTGCGGCGTGAGCAGGGCCGAAAAGGCTGGCTGACCCCCGATTATGAGGCGATCATGTCGTGGACCGGCCTCTCGCGTTCGACCGTGCATCGCTCGCTCGGCATCCTGAAGGCGATCGGCCTGGTCGACTGGATCAGGCGCTTCATCTACTCGCGTGACGACACGAACGGCGCGCGCTCCGAGCAGACCTCCAACCTTTATCGCTTCGCGCTTCCCCAATGGCTGGCGAAGCTGATCGGCCTTCACGTCCCCATCCCTGACGACGAGGAGGTGCGCCGCGAAACCGTTCTGGAGGATCATGCGGCGATGCTCGCCAATACGTCGGGCGGCGAACGGCGTCGGCTGATGCCTGAAGATCCCAAGGCCCGCACCGACCTCGCCAATGCCGCCTTCCGGCTCGATCAGCGTCAACGTCTCGAACTCGCAGCCCGTGAGTGTCAGAAAAACACTGCTCCTCTTAGGAAGTCTATATATTCTAAGAAGGGAGAAGCGGAATCGGCCTGGACGGCCGATACGTTTAGCCCTGACGGGCCCCGCCTAGCCTAACCGCATCGCCAAAACCGCAACCTCACCGACTGGATCAACTGTCGGACCGTCGCCTGCGGCGCCGGAATGCTCCCCAGCGGGAGCAAGCGGCTTGACCTGCGCTCAAATGGCGACCGTCGTGGCTCCCGATCGTCGAAATCGGGATCGAAGGCGACGAGATCGCGCGTTTGATAGGGGTGACTACACGAAAGTGACGTATCTGCACGGAAAGGGCGAACGGATAGCGAACGTCACGCGGCAAGTAGGGAGTTGACGGCGCGCAGCGGTCGCAAGGCGTCCGGATCGGGTTGATCTTCAACATTCCAGCTATAGTCACCGGTCAGCGAGATATGCTCCCAGCCCAATGGCGCGATGTGGCGTGCGATTTCGTCGGCTGTGCCGATGTCCGCCAGCGCCATTTCGAGATAGCGAGTGTTCCACAAGATGATGGCGGCGACGAGCAGGTTGAGGCCGGAGGCGCGATAGGTCTGGTTCTCGAACCGACGATCGCGCAGTTCGCCGAGCTGGTTGAAGAAGAGCGCGCGGGCGAGCGTTGCGGTCAAAAATCCTGAACCCGTGCGATCGTCGGATTTCGACGAGATGCTCGCGACGGGTCTGGTCCCGATGGGCATAATCCGCGAAGGCTGCCGGCGCGACGCCGAGTTGCTGCGCCACATAGGCGAGCACAGGAGCGGGCGGGACTTCGCCCGCTTCCAGCGCACGGCCAGGCCATCTCATATATAGCATGAGCATCGCATAGCCGAGCCGGGTGGCATCGCCGCGACGGCGGCCGACAATTTCCAGGTCGTCGCTGGTCAGCGTATAATGACGCGCGATCTCGCGCTCATCGAGCGGCGCGCCATAATGCCTCGCCCAGATTTCCAGGCTCACCAGTCGCCGTCTCGCCAAGCATCATCTCCTTCGCTTTGCGTGTCCGTCAGACGGTCCTCTGGCGGCCAGCATGAATATGTCCGTCAACTCTGGACCCACGATGGCGATTCGGACAAGAATGCAAATCGATGGGAAAACGGACAGATCAGGATCGGCCGTGGCGCTGATCGGCTATGCGCGGGTCTCGACCGGCGACCAGAAGCTGGCGCTCCAGCACGATGCGCTGAACGCGGCCGGATGCGAGCGCATCTTCGACGACCATGCGTCCGGCACGAAGACCGATCGGCCGGGCTTGGCCGAGGCACTGGCCTATCTGCGCGCTGGCGACACGCTGGTCGTGTGGAAGCTCGATCGTCTTGGCCGTTCGATGAGCCACCTGATCGAGAAGGTTGGCGAACTCGCCGCGCGCAGCGTCGGCTTCCGATCGCTTACCGAGCAGATCGACACCACCACGTCGGGTGGCATGCTGGTGTTCAATATTTTCGGCTCGCTCGCCCAGTTCGAGCGCGACCTGATACGCGAGCGCACCAACGCCGGATTGAAGGCTGCACGGGAACGGGGGAGCCTTGGCGGTCGGCGTCCGGTGATCACGCCTGACAAATTGCGCAAGGCGCGCGATCATATTGCGGCAGGGCTGACTGTCCGCGAGGCTGCAACGCGCCTCAAGGTTGGCAAAACCGCACTCTACAAGGCCCTCGAAGGCACCGCT
Source organism: Sphingobium baderi (assembly GCF_001456115.1). Classification (NCBI taxonomy): domain Bacteria; kingdom Pseudomonadati; phylum Pseudomonadota; class Alphaproteobacteria; order Sphingomonadales; family Sphingobiaceae; genus Sphingobium; species Sphingobium wenxiniae. The sequence continues at coordinate 71,067 of NZ_CP013266.1, forward strand.
GCCGAAACCGCAGTCAAAGTATGAGGAAAGAGTGATGCACGAACGCGATCCCAACATCGTCACCTCGAGCCTGTCTGGTGTCATCACCGAGCAAGGCGTCACCGTGAGAGTGAACATCATCCGATTGGAAAATGAGCCGGGCTGGTCACTCGAAGTCGAAAACGAGCATGGAACGTCTACGGTCTGGGACGACCTGTTCGCGACTGATGATGCCGCGCATGCCGCTTTCCGTCAGACCGTCGATGAAGAAGGTATGCGCGCCTTCCTCGACCAGGCTGTCGTCATACCTTTCCGACGCTAGCACCGTCAGCGTTCGCCGTTCGTTCGACCCTAGCGTACGTAAAATTCACTTTCGTGCAGTGACCCCTGATAGAGGCGGGTTTCGCCTGCAGGGCAATTGTCAGGAACGGCAAGACATTGCCAGGCGGCGTCGAAAGCGTCGCGGGCGATATCCTCGATCCATCCACCCTCGCCCATGCCGTTACGGGTGTGTCCGCCATCATTCATCTTGCCGCCGTGCTGCGCACGCCGGAGGCGGACGACATCTGGCGGGTCAATCTGGAGGGCACACGTCACCTGATCGACGCGGCCAGGATGCATGCGCCCAATGTGCGCTTCATCATGGCCAGCACGGGCCTTGTCTATGATGCGGACGGAACGCGGCCTGCGCGTGAAGACGACCCATGCGATCCGCAGATGCCCTATCCCGCGAGCAAGGTCGCTGCAGAAGCCTTGGTGTCGAAAAGCGGGCTAAACTGGTCGATCCAGCGCTTCGGCTTCGTTTACGGTGACGCTGATGGGCATATCGCCATGTTGCCGCGGCTTGCAGGCATGTTCGGGTGGCACCCGGCCAACAGGCTAAGCCTTGTGCATCACCGCGACATTGCCACTGCCATGGTGCTGGCGCTCACGGGGGCCATGGATGGACAGTCCGTCAATGTCGTCGATGACGCGCCCACGTCCATCTATGAGCTGACCCAGATCGCAGGGGCACCGGTCGAGCCCTCGGCCGAACCGCTCTCGAAGCCGTGGTTCGGACAATTGGACGGAGGACGTGCACGCCAACTCGGCTTCAAGCCTGCCGTTCGGACTGTTTATCAAGCCGTCCAGGAAGGGCTGATGTGAGGAGCTGATCGACAAGCGATCAGGATAATCGGGTTGGCGCCGCGCTTCCGCTTGTGGCGCTCAGCAGTGACAATGGGGGCAGTACTCTCGCGAGGTAGGGTTCGATGTCGTCGAGACTGGCCGTATCGAAGGTCGCCCCAACATAGCCGTCCGGGCGGATGAGCAACGTGCTTCCGCTTACAAGCCCGAGCTGGTCGAATGGATCACGCAGCTCCGCTGCATCGCCGATTGAAATCACCCGCACCCCCTCACGCCCGCCGGCATCCGGTCTATAATCGGCTGCCGCCCGAACCAACGTCCAATGCGGCCCGGTCATCATATCGAAAAGGCGTCTGGGCTGGCCTGCCGCGCCGACAAGCGCGGCGTCGAACATTCGGCGACCAGCGAAAATCTTCGATATCCGGGTGTCGCCATCGTGCGAGAGCGATGATCTCGCATAATCGAGGTCGAGCTGGTCCGTATCGCGGCCACGCGCTTGCACACCCTGCTGCCGCTGCGCATCAAGCAATCTGCTAGACAGCCCGAGCATGTGTTGCGCGATCGGGCGGCGCTCTTGCTCATAAGTGTCGAGCAGAGCATCCGGCGCGCCCGCCAACACCGACGAGAGCTTCCAACCCAGGTTGTAGGCGTCCTGAACGCTCGTGTTCAGTCCCTGCCCGCCCGTTGGCGGATGGATATGCGCGGCATCGCCGATGAGGAACACGCGACCGACGCGATAGCGATCGGCGAGGCGCGCGTTCATGCTGTAGGCTGAAGCCCATGACACCGAGCGTATCTCGATACCGCTCCTCGCCGATCTTTCGCCGATCATCCGCTCGAGAACCTTGGGCGACAAGTCCGGCTCTCCATCAATCGGGATGGGAGCCTGGACCTGAAACAGGTTGGTGCCGGCGAGCGGACAGATCACGACAAGCCGCTCCATGTCGCCGCTGTTGAACTGGTGCCACGCATCGCGGTCGAGCCCACTCAGCCGAACGTCGGCGACGACTGCGCGCACGCCCAGCGTCTTGCCCGGGAACGCTACGCGGAGGGCCTTTCTGACGAAGCTCCGGCCTCCGTCGGCACCGACCAGATACCGCGTCTGGACGCGCTCCTCGCCCCGAGGCGAGCGAAGATGGACGCTGACGCCGCCTTCGCCGTGGTCGAAGCCGATCAGCGATGAATCGAACTCAACCGCGTGGCCCAGCTCGGCAAGCCGCTCCCGCATGACCGCTTCGGTCAGGAACTGCGGCAGCATCAATGCCTTGCGGTAGGGCGCATCCGGGGTCGGCGCCCGCTCCTCGAACATCGACTTTTCTTCATAGCTGCCATCCGACCGGTAATCGCGGGCCGGCGGATAGATCCCGCCCGCAGCCGTGATGCGGTCGAGGATGCCAAGATCTTCGAACACCTCCTGCGTGCGCGGCTGTATGCCCTTTCCCCGCGACCCACCGAACGGGCGCTCGAGCTTTTCGATAATGCGGAACGAGACGCCCCGCCGTGCCAGATCGATCGCGAGCGTCAGTCCGGCCGCACCTGCTCCGCAGATCAACACATCGATGTCCGCCAACACTTCCATACGCGCCTCATGCATGTATATTACACATATCAGGAATGGGCAGGACCGATGTCAAACGAAAAAGTGCATAGTGCACATATATCCGCCGGACTGCCCGATCTGCATCGATCGCTGATCGAGATCGTGAGCGTCATGAACCGGCCCGAGCGAGACGCGGAATTGCTCGCACGGGCAGGCCTGTCGCTGGAGCGTGCGTTGTTTCCGCTGCTTATTCTGGTCGAACGCGTCGGCCCGATCGGGGTGGTCGACCTCGCCGGCCGTGTCGGCCGGGATTATACGACGGTCAGTCGGCAGGTCTCGCGTCTGGAAGAATTGGGGCTGGTCAGCCGCCAGCCCGGCGTTGGTGACAAGCGTATCAGACAGGCGGTGATCACCGGAAAGGGTAAAGAGGCCGCAGACTCCGTTGCTTCCGCCAGGGAACAGTGGGCGGTAGCGATGTTCGAAGACTGGGAAGTCAGTGACTTCGAGGAGTTGATCCGCCTGCTCCGCATGCTGGTAAAGACGATGTGTCGTGATAACGGCTGAGGTGAATCGGTCCGGTTCGACCCACTCTTCCTTCATCGGTTTTTCCCGGCGTCCATGAGCATGGGGTAGTCTGGAGCAACTTCAAACACCTGCGTTTCCCTCTCTGCCTGTCGGACGACCTATGACAGGAAGCGGATAATGAGCGGCGCCATGAGCGCCGTCACAAGACCGTTGATCCCGATCCCCAGCGCCGAGAAGGCAGCCGCGAGCGGATCCCGACCTGCGACTTGGCTCGCGGCAACGCCGCTCCCCGCAACACCTGCTGCAAGACCGTGAGCGCGCCAGTCTTTGACACCGAAGCGGCGAAGCAACGGTTCCCCCGTGATGGCGGCGATGACGCCGCCCAGAATGGCCAGCACGGCGGTAAGGGCCGGCAAGCCCCCCACCTGCTCCACGACCGCCATCGCGATCGGCGTCGTCACGGCCTTGGGTGCCATGGAGATCGCAATTTGCTTCGACCCGCCCAAGAGCACGACCAATAGAATACCCGAGACGATCGACACGGCCGAGCCGGCGATCAGGGCAATGGTGATGCCAGCAAGGGATTGCCGGACATGGCGGATGTTGCGCGCCAGCGGAACGCCCAGCGCAACCGTGACCGGCCCCAGAAGGAAATGGATGAACTGCGCGCCCGCGAAATATTGTCGGTAAGGCGTTCCCGTCAGCGATAGCACCGTCACGCAAAGCGTGATCGCTATGAGCACCGGGCTAGCCCATGCTTTGCCGCTCATTCGGTCCTGGAACCGCTGTCCCGCCAGATAGGCCGCGAGCGTTACCGCGATCCATAACAGCGGCGACGTCGACAGAGACGTCCAAACCTGAAAGCCGCCGGTCACGATGCGGGTGGCTCCAAGCCTTCCGCGGCACGCCAAGCTTCCCACCAATGCATCACCATCCCGGTCGTCACCAGGCTCAGCAGGGTCGAGCCGACCAATGCCGCGATCGTGGCTACCCAGAAGCCGCGGAGAAGCGGCAGGACCGACACGATGCCCACGCCCGCCGGCACGAACAACAGGCCCATGTGGCGGATCAACGTGTCGGCGACCACGGTTACCGCCCGATCCGACGATGCCGTCTGATCTGCCCCGCGAACGCTGAGGATCGCCGCCAGAAGGAACATACCGATAACCGGCCCCGGAAGCGGAAGCCCGAGGCCGATCCTGACGATCTCGCCGACGAGCTGACACAGGATCAGGAGCAGCAGTCCCAGCGTGATAGCAGGCATGATGGATCAGCGAGCCGGGTGGGCTCGCGCCCCATGCATCGAACAGTCCTCACCGCACTGGCGCGACCATCTGCGCTGCCCGGTCATCGGTGCGCGCGCACGCAGGTCACTGACGCCAGACCTTTGCCGTTTCTGAGGCAAGAGCGACAAAATCGGGCACCACGATCTGCGGCTGGGGGACGTTGGGGACGACCAGAGGAGCGTTGACGCGACGCGTGATCAATGCACCACCCGAAAAGCCTGCCGCTTGGGCACCGAGGGTGTCCCACATATGAGCCGCGACCATGCCACATGCCGACATCGGCACGCCGAGTTCCTCGGCAACCATATGATAGCATTGTGCCGCCGGTTTGAAGCGTCGCACGCGGTCGATGCTGAATTCGCGCTCGAAATACCTGTATAGGCCGGCGTTTTCGGCCGGGCTGGGCTTCACCGGCGGCGAATTCGTGAAAGCGATGAGGCGGAAACCCTGAGCCTTCAAAGCGGTCAGGCCACGCGCCACGTCCGGATGGGGCGGCATGGTCGCGAATCGGTGATGGAGCTCGTCGATATCGGATTGCTTCACCGAGACCCGGTGAATATCCGCCAGCATCTTCAAGACGCCCTTCCCCAATTCGAAGAAGGTCGCATATGGCCCGGCCAGCGTGATCGCATTCGAATAGAGCACCAGCTGGGCGAACCATTCCCGCAGGACGGCTTTGTCACCGAAAACGCGCTCGAATACGGGCGACGTGTAATCGATGTTCAACGTCGTCTCATTGATGTCGAAGACCAGGATGGACGGGGCAGGGCCTTGCACGGCCGGCGAAGCCGTCCGCGCCTGCGCAGCCACACTCGGCGTGGCGCTCGCGATCAATCCGCCCGCCGCGACGGTTCCCAAGCTAGTCAGAAGGCCCCGACGGCCCATCACAGGAGTCTCAAATTCAGCCATCTTCTTCATCCTTGTCTCGCCGCGCACAGCGCTTTCCGATGGCGTGTCGCACACGACCCCGATCACATCGGTGTGACAAACCGGTTAAACCGGTCTGAAAGGTTTGGGAAGTCGAAATTTGATGTCTTGCGTCTGCATGGATCGAACATCCCTGGGCACGCCGCCATCAGGTGCATTACGATACGCCAGCAGACTTATGGTTCGCCCTCGACAAGCGCCTCGGCCAGGCGCTCTTGGCGGTTCCGTGCCGGCAATTCGCTGTTGACCAGCCACAATGCTATTCCGATCAGGCCGCCACCGCAGGCTTGGATCCACGTCAGTGTGGATCCGAGAATGAAGTAGGACAGGATCACAGTGAACAACGGCGCCAGGAAGAGGAAGCCGCTGGTTTTCGTAGCGCCGCCCTTCTCCAGGGCCACGTACCATAGCCCGAAGGATGCCGTGGAGGCGGGGATCGCCAGCCAGAGGAACCAACCCCATTCCTCTCTCGTGACGACGGCCGGCCAGTGCTCGCCCGTTCCATAGGCGATCGCGAGAATAGCAATGGCGCCGACCAGCATCTGCCAGAAGCTCAGGCCCCATGCCTGGAATGGCAGACCGGCACGCTTGTTGACGATCGTCGCCACCGCCCAGCAAAAAGCCGATGCTATGCCGATGATTTCGCCGAGCAGGGTTTGACCGCCCGAGAACATGTCCGGTCCGAGGCCGATGGCAAGACACACGCCGACGATCCCGAGAAAGAGCCCCGCCAATCGTCCCCGATGAAGCGATTCACCGAGGAAGAAGCGGCCGAGCACCGCGACCCAGATCGGGTTGGTGAACAGCAGGATCGCGGCCGTGGATGCCGATACGAATTGCATCGCCCAGAACAACAGGCCCATCACTGCAGCGGTCTGGATCAGGCCTATGACGATCACCAGGGCACCCTCGCGAAGTCCGGCCTTGCGTGGGAAAAGGCTGCGCTTGAACTCGCCCTTGTCGAGAACGACCAAAGGAAGAGTAGCAAGCGCTGCGACCAGAAAGCGCCACCCCGCCAGGATCATCGGCGGAAAGCCCTGCTGGAGCAGGATCTTGCCTGCGACGAAGCTTGACCCCATCAGGAATGTCGAAGCGACCAAGGTGATCAGAAACGGGATTTGCGACGCCGGAACGGGGCGCGAATGCTCTGCCACGGTTACGCGCCCCGGCTTGGTGCCAAGAATGGGAGGATGAGTGCGGCAAGTTCGTCGGGCGCATCTTCCGGCAGGAAATGTCCCGCCTGATCGATTCTCTCGAACCGGCCGTTCGTCAGCGCCGCCGCGAGGCGTATGCCCAATTCGATAGGCTGGAACACGTCTTTGGCGCCCCAAATGATGAGCGTAGGTACGTTGAGCCGTTCGATCGCGTCAGATCGCGTTGCCAGTTCCTCCGTCCGCAGCGCGCGGGCTGCCCGCAGATAGGCACGGCGCCCCTCCACCCCCGAGAAGGGCCGTTCGTAGGCGTCGATCAGCTCGGACGTGACCTTCTCACCATGCACCATTCCCCGCGACAGGCCCTTGGCCAAACCCTTCTTCAGATCGAAGTCGGGTGCGCCGAGGATGTCATCCCAAACCGGCTCCTTCAGCCGGGCGATCCCAGGTTCCGGAAAGGAATCATAGACGATCGAATCCACGAGGATGAGCCGATCGAACATCTCAGGTTCGGCGAGGGCGATCAGCTGGGCGATGCCGCCGCCGATATCGTGACCGACGATGGCGCCTCGCTCCCAGCCAAGCATTCGAAGCGCCTTCGCCACGATATCGGCTTGAGCCAGTATTCCGAGGTCGGCGTCCTGCGGCTTATCGCTGTCACCATAACCGAGCAGGTCGAGGGCAATGACCTCCCTGCCGGCAGAGACAAGGGTCGGGATGACGTTCCGCCATAGGTGCCGATGGGTCGGAATGCCGTGAATCAGAGCAACGGCCGGACCGCGGCCCACGCGCGTACAGGCGATTCGATGGCCACCAAGGTTCAGGGTGCCATTCTCGGGATCAATGCTCATGGGGGTGCTGCCTGTTGCGTGTGCGGAACGCCGCGCCCTTGGCGCGGCTGCCGCACCGATCCATCGAGCACCAGCGTCGCCTCGAACTGCGCGACGTGTCGAGGAACAGCATCCGGCAGTCGGGCTGTTCGCACGCCTTGATACGCGTTCGCAGCGGGTCGCCGAACAGATCGATCGCATCCCTAGCGATGGTTGCCAGCGCCGTCTGAAAAGAGTCATCGGCGATCAGTTCCACGGTTCCCGACCCGGCGTCGAGCTTCGGGACAGCCAGCGGGAGCGCCGCCATGGTGTTAAGTGTATCGACCGCCGCTGTCGGCATCTTCCGTTCCGCTGCCACGGCATCGGCAACCTTCCAGATCGCTTCGCGCAGTTGGGAAAGCCGAGTGGTCTGGTCGACGTTCAACACGAGTAATTCCGCGCTCAAACCGGCAGCACGCAGCCATCGAGCCGAAGCGCCTTCCGGCGCCAGAACATCGCGAGGCTCGGATGCCCTGCGGCGGACGGTCGCCGGGAGATCCAGGGCAAGCCGACCGGAATTGAAGCGGAACTCGTTTATATTAAGCATACAAACCATATAAACCGGTTTGCTGCACATTCAAGGATCAGTCCGCGTCGCGAGCAACATCGTAGCTGGCGCGGACCTGATCGCGCTCCGCTTCATTTCCCGCCGGTGACGTCCAAGAACGTATTGGTAATGAAGGATGCTTCCTTGCTGGCAAGCCAGAGTATCGCTGCCGCGACCTCTTCCGGCTGCCCGCCTCGTCCCATCGGGATCGTATCTTTCACGCGATCGACCCGGCCCGGCTCTCCGCCACTGGCGTGCATCTCCGTATAGATATGGCCCGGCCGAACGCACGCGACGCGGATACCGTCCCTCGCCACTTCCTTGGCAAAGCCCGTCGAGAAGGTCTCGAGCGCTCCCTTCGATGCGGCATAATCGACATATTCGTTGGGGCTGCCGAGACGGGCCGATGCAGACGAGACGTTGATCACGACGCCGCCATTGCCACCATAGCGGGACGACATACGCCTGGTTGCTTGCTGGGCACAAAGCATCGGACCGATGGCGTTGACCGCGAAGATTCGCTGCATCCTTTGAAAATCCACGTCTTCCAAACGGGACTGCCGCGCGATGATCCCTGCATTGTTGACCAGCACATCGAGCCGCCCGAACCGTCGGTCGATCTCGGCGAACAGGGCGGCAACCTGATCCGGATCGCCATTGTCGGCCCGCACGGCGATTGCCCGTCGTCCAGTGCCTGTGATGTCGTCCACGACGGCAAGCGCCGCGTGCTCGTTCGAAGCATAGCTGATCGCGACATCATAGCCCTTGGCCGCCGCGAGCCGGGCCGTCGCCGCGCCGACACCCCGACTCCCGCCGGTTATCAGGATGACCGGTGTTTCCGTGTCCATAGCCATCTCGGCAACTCCTTCAGGTCAAAGATCGCGCAGGAGATGCGCGAAGTGCGGGGCGCAACGCTGCCACCAGGGGAATGATCGCACCGGCCGTCAGGCCGGAGGCGACGATGCCGATCGACTGGCTGCTATGGTCGGCGATCGCTCCATACAGGATCGGCGCGATGCCGCCCGATCCGATGACGCTCGTGTAGAAGATCGCGAACGCCCGCCCGGTGTCGCCGCTCGGCGCCAGGTCGGGAACCGTGCCGTAGAGCACCGAAGACGTCCCATTAAGAACGACGCCGAGCAAGGGCAACACAACGAGCAAGGCTGCGAGCGGCGTGAACAGGGTCGCGACGATCAGCAGCGCCGTGGCACCCTCAGTCACTATGACGCTTCCGATGACGCCCAGGCGCTCGCTAACCCAGGTACACGCCGCCTTGCCGAACGCGCCGCCGACGAACAGGAGGGCGAGGGCGATGCCGACCGTCGCGGAACCCCCGCCCCGCGCGTGGATCAGGAACGGGAGGAACAGCAGATAGCCCATGCGGGTCGCGGTATCGAGGCCGCCGATGATCGTCAGAAGCCCGAAGCCATGCCGGGAGTGTCCAGCGACGGCAGGTCGGTCACCAGTGTCATCCTGAACGGTAACGGCAGGTGCCAATCTCACGAGGATGCCGGCAACGACCAGCCCGAGCAGCGCCATCAGCCCGAGGACGGGTCGCCATGCGAGCAACGGAAGAAGCAGTGCCGCCAGCGCTGGCAAAGTGGCTTTGCCGAGATCGCCTGCGAAATTGTAGATGCCGAGCGGACGCCTCGCCTCGGCGCCATAGGTTTCGGTGACGAGGACCGATCCACGGGGGTGCTGGATACTCGATCCGATGCCGGCCACCACGAGCCCGATGCACAGACCTGCGAAGCCCACCGGCAGCGCCATGATGCAGTAACCGGCTGCGGCGGTCAGCGTCGCGATCAGCAGTGCGGTTCGAGGAGAGAACCGCCGCAGCGCGCGGTCGGCGGGGAGCTGAAGGCCCCCCATCGTCGCGTAATACAAAGCCCGGACAATGGCCAAACCCGCATAGGAAAGGCCGAATTGCGTCTGCCAGATCGGCAGGAAAGCATAGAGGGCATCGGTATAGCCGTCGTGGAGGGCATGGACGATCGACGCTGCCAGCAGATTGCGCGATCGCGCGGGAGCAGCCTCCGGCGAGGGGGTGATAAATCCGTTCGAGCTGCTCGCGATACTGTCCATTACTGCCTACACATAGTAGGTCAGTAAATTGCAACCAGCCGCCGATTGATCACGGTTATCGTGAGCTTTATGCACGGGTATGCGTAATCTGCCGCCGCTCAATGCCCTTCGCGTCTTCGAGGTCGCAGCTCGCACGGGCAGTTACGCCACCGCGGCCGCGGAACTCGGCCTGACACACGGTGCGGTCAGTCGTCACATCGGATCCCTCGAAGCATGGTTCGGACACAAGCTGTTCCAGCGCGAGGGCCGTCGCATGGTCGCAACGCCGCGGGCGGCCGCCTTCGCCAGCGAGGTTGGACGCGCCTTCGATAGGGTCAGCTACGCCGCTGACGCCTTCGGCGGGCCGGCGATGCGGCGCATCCTCCGTGTCAGCGCGCCGACCAGCTTCGCGATGCGGTGGCTCATCCCCCGGCTCGATCGCTTTCACACGGCCAATCAGGAGATCGAGGTCGTGATCGCTACGGTCTCGACCGTTCTCGACGACGTTCGGGGTGGCTTTGATGTCGCCATTCGTCGAGGCGCTGCCCGGGAGGGCGCATGGCCGCATCATCGTGCGGTTCCGGTTCTAGATGATGTCGATACGCTGATCGCCAGCCCGGCTCTTTTAAAGCATCGGCCGATAACGCGAGCGTCCGACATCGAGGGACACATGCTTCTCGGCAGCGAAACCAGGCCGGGCGATTGGATCGATTGGCTCGATGCGGCGGGCTTATCCCGTCTGAGCAACCAGCCAAGACGGACATTCGATCATTTCTTCGTGACCCGGCAAGCTGTGGTGGACGGGCTTGGCATCGGCATCGGTCCCATGCCGATGCTGGACATAGACGTAGCATCGGGCCGGCTCGTTACGCCGTTGCCGGATGTTCGGGTGCGTCGCGGCGGCTATGTCGCGCTTGTTCCAGGACACGTAGGAAGGGTGTCCGCAATCACGACGTTCGTCGATTGGCTAGAAGCGGAGGGCACCATCCTTACAGAACAATCACCCGCTATCTAGTATCGAAACCCATGAGCATAGCATCGCTTCGATATTCCCGCGCTCAGCGAAACGGGCCTCGCGGCCGATATTATCGCGCTGCTGGGTAATGATACACCTCGGAAGCGCGCTTGCGCATCCAGCCCGCCGGGACGTTCCGATCGCTGCGGCGACATAATTATCGGCTATGGGCTCTCGGAGTTCTCGTCTCTAACATCGGCACCGGGGTTCAGCGAACGGCGCAGGATTGGTTGGCGCTAATTGTGCTGACCCATCAGAGCGCTTCTGCCCTCGGTATCGTCATGGCGCTTCGATTCGCGCCTTAGCTGCTCTTCCTGCCCTGGACAGGCTCGGCGGCCGACCATTCCAATCAGCGAAAGCTGCTGATGATCACGCAGGCAAGCATGGGGCTACTATCGCTGCTGCTGGGCGGGCTGATCCTGATCGGTGCCATCCGGCTTTGGCAAGTCTATGTCTTCGCCTTCCTCTTCGGAAGTGCAGCCGCCTACGACGCGCCGGTCCGCCAGATCTTCGTCTCGCAACTGGTCGACGACGAGGATTTGCACAACGCGGTCACGCTGAACACCGTTTCGTTCAATCTCGGGAGTCTGATTGGTCCGGCCGTGTCAGGACTGATGATCGCGTCCGTCGGGACGGCATGGGCATTCGTCCTAAACGGGATGTCTTTTCTCGCGGTGTTGGCGTCGTTGTCGCTGCTACGAAAAGACGAACTCTACCCGACCACGGCGAGCGGTCGGACGCGCGGCAGTTTCATGGAAGGACTGCGCTATGTCGCGGGCCGCCCTGACCTGATCGCCATCCTCGTGATGCTCTTCCTGATCGGAACCTTCGCGCTCAACTTCCCGATCTTCATATCCACCATGGCGGTCGGCGTCTTCCATGCCGACGCGCGCGGATTCGGTGCGTTGTCGTCGGTGATGGCGATAGGCGCGATGGCCGGGGTGTTGTGGAGTGCGCGGAGGGGGCGACCGACGCTCGTGACGTTGCGCTGGAGCGCGGTATTGCTCGGTATCGGTTTCACCCTGGCCGGCGCTGCCCCGACCTACTGGCTTTTCGCTGCCGCGCTGGCGGTCGTCGGTGTGGCTTGTATGATTTTCGTCAACGCCACCAATCCCCTGATGCAGCTCTCGACCGAGCCGGCCATGCGAGGCCGCGTCATGGCGTTGCGGATTAGCGTCGCGCTCGGTGCTACGCCTATCGGCGCGCCGATCGTGGGTCTGGTCGCGGATCGGTTCGGCCCACGTTGGGCCTTGGGTATCGGGGCTGCATCGGGTTGTGCGGCGGCGGCAGTCGGATTTTATGCCCGGTTGCGAGAGGCCGACAGGGAAGTTTCAAAATAAGGTTGACCATCCCTTTGATGCCACGGTGAAAATCAGCGCCGTGTTGCGAAGATGTCGTAACCGGTATCGTAAAGTACCGCCCGTCGCTCCAATGGACCGAGCAGCCGTGCGGCGTCCACGGCGCGCCCCACCATTTGCGCATAGGTTCCAGGCGTATTACCCATGTCGGAGCCCCACATGATATGATCGGCACCGATGCTGTCGACGGCATGGCGCAGAAAGGCGGCGGGGCTGATCTCGCGATCTTGCAGCCGGTCCATGTTGATCGTGGTGAATTTGTAGAAGACGTTCGGATGCCGCGAGAGAGCAAGCAGATCGGGCCCGAGCCCGAAATCCGGCGCGCCGGCGACCGGCGGCCAATTAAGGTGATCGATCACGAGCGGAACGTGGGGAAATCGCTCGGACAGCCGGGCGAACGCCGCCAAAGCCTCCTTCGGGCGGCCAAAGGGCATGACCATGATCTCGATCGGCAGTCGCGCCGACTCCGCGAGCGCCCACATCGCATGAGCGGCATCACTTTCGAGCCATGGAAAGGTGCCGTCGGGCGCCGCCACACCGGTCAGCCGCAACCCTGAAAGCGCTCGTGTGGCGACAAGATCACGAAGAGTTGTGTGTGCTGACCGGTCGAGTGGGTCCAGGATGATAACCGGGAAGAAGCGTGATGGATCTGCTCGCGCGCTGTCGAGAATATAGCGATTGTCGGTGCCGTAGGTGCCTCGCTTCTGGATCGCCGCCATCGCCTGCACATGCTGTTCGTCCATCCAGCGGATCATCGACATCGCGTCTGGCGTAGGCGTGCCTGTACCGAACTGGCGGTAATCTACCGGCGGCGGAGGCGGTGCCGCCGGATCGGGCTCGATCAAAGGATATTGAATGCGATCGTTCGACACGAGATGCGCGTGAGAATCAAACAGGCGTTCCGTCGTCGGCGCCGTCTGCCCGGGTACGCTGTCGGGCTCTGTTGCAAAGATTGGCGGCAGTCAGAGGTAGGCTGTCGCTCTGCGCCGATCAGGCGGCTGCTGCGAAATGGTGGTTGAGCATGCCCATGGCCTCCGTCAGCGCCGAGGGCCCAATGCCAAAAGCTCTCTCCACAAGGCGCACCTCGCCCCTGATGCCGGGCTGCAGGCACCAGGGGCGAGCCTGTCCTTTGCGCAGGGCTCGCATGACTTCGAATCCCTTGATCGTGGCATAGGCCGTGGGGATCGATTTGAAACCGCGCACCGGCTTGATCAGTATCTTGAGCTTTCCGTGATCGGCCTCGATCACGTTATTGAGATACTTCACCTGCCGGTGGGCCGTCTCCCGGTCCAGCTTTCCTTCGCGCTTCAATTCGGTGATCGCTGCACCATAGCTCGGCGCTTTGTCGGTATTGAGCGTGGCAGGCTTTTCCCAGTGCTTCAGGCCTCGCAGGGCCTTGCCCAGGAACCGCTTCGCTGCCTTGGCGCTGCGGGTCGGCGACAGGTAGAAATCGATCGTGTCGCCCCGCTTGTCGACTGCCCGGTACAGGTAGGTCCACTTGCCCCGCACCTTGACGTAGGTTTCATCCAGGCGCCAGCTCGGATCAAAGCCACGCCGCCAGAACCAGCGCAGCCGCTTCTCCATCTCCGGGGCGTAGCACTGGACCCAGCGATAGATCGTCGTATGGTCGACCGAAATGCCGCGTTCCGCCAGCATTTCCTCAAGGTCGCGATAGCTGATCGGATAGCGACAATACCAGCGCACCGCCCACAGGATCACATC
>NZ_CP013267.1 GCF_001456115.1 Sphingobium baderi
GGCGCGATGGCATTTACCGAATACGGCGTCGAAAACCTCACAACGCTCATCGCCGACCACGATATATAGCACTGCCGCGGCCTTCACCGGATGGATACGCTGAAGGCGGGGGATCTCAGGAAGTTTGAGGCAGCGTCCGCAGATAGCGGGACCGGTGGCGGCGCGCGCGATCAACGCTTTAGCCCTGGCGGAACGTTCGCGCCCGTGTTCTCAAAAATCTTCCCGAGCGCTACGCCCAGGCAACGAACCGAGTGGGGCGGTAAGAAAAAGGTCTCAAACGTCCATGCCGCAGACGTTTTCGTTCACATTGATGATACTGCCATCGACAGAGCAGCAACCGAACTTGAGGTAAGGTCTGTTGATGGCGAGGACTACGTTGTCATGAGAATGGAATACTGGCCGCCGACAAAAGCCAGACCTACTGAGGTTCGCCTCGGGCGCGTCGCTGCACTCAGGCTCACGCCGCCGACGAACGAAGGCCGGGTGTTCCTGTTGGTAATCCAGAGCGACGCCCAGGTCTCGCCGCGGCTTGCATTCATTACAGAACAGGCAATCCAGAATAATCTTTGGAACGCAGAGGTTACCGACTTCTTTCGACCTATCCTGGCCCAGCCACCGGGCACTAACGCCACGATGGGCTTCAAGGACTTCGAGGCCAAGACCTCGTTCGTGAAGTGATGGCTATCTCGAACGAAGCGCGCGCTGTCCTCCAGGCGCTCAAGGACAAACACAACGTACTTCTGTCAGGCCCACCTTCCTGCGGTAAGACACATTTGATGCAGGAGGTTGCGGAAGCCTTCCAGCAGGTGACGGCCGCACCGGCCCCGCCACCTAAACCCATTACGTCCAGCGGGCGCATCGCCATGCCGGCGCAGGTGCCGCTTGCGACCACAGCGGACGCGCACATGCCGAGCGGAGGTCGATCGAACCGCCACGTCGAACGCATCGCCTTCTCGGCAAACACTAAAGCCCGTGATTTCACGACGGCTTTCGTTCCCAGCACCGATGCCGGCGCCGGCGGTCCGTCCTTCAGCGTCGCGCATGGTTCACTCGTGAAGACAAACGCGTTTGCATTAGATGGTGGGGCGGCACTGCTGATCATCGACGAGATGAACCGCGGCCCTGCGGTGCAGCTGTTTGGCGACGCCGTAGTCTCTATCGAGAGCGATAAGCGGCTTGGCCCAGACGACAAGCCCACGGCGCAGAGCTGGCCCATGAAAGTGCTCGACGAGACCGGCGCTACCGTGGACCTCTACCTCTCGACCCACCTCTACATCCTCTCGGCGGTGAACCAGGCAGACAGCTCGATCGAACCGCTCGACGTAGCGTTCCTACGTCGCTTTGAGACAATCGCGATAATGCCGGACGCCGAGAAGGCCAGGAGCTTCGTCCAGGCTGTAGGCGCGGCCGCAACCCTCCCAGACGCGCCGACCATGGCGGGCGAGGTGACTGAGGCAGCAGTGCGGGCGTGGGCGGCAGTTAATGCCCGGATTTCGCTCGGGCGATCGGCCGACCACCAGCTCGGCCATGGCATCTTCGCCAGGGCCGAGCTGGCGACTGTTGACGAAGCGCTTACTCTAGCTGCTAGCTGGTGGAAGAAGGTGTACGTTCATGTCCGCGAAGTGTTCTATGGCGACCTCATCGGCACCGGCGTTGCGCTAAACGCGGGCGATGACCCCACCGGCTACCGGCTCGAGAACGCCGCCTACGGCAACGATGACCGCCTCACGCTGATCGAACCGACGATCAGCCCGGCCAGCATCTACGCTGTTCTCAGACGGATCGCGGGTGCCTAGCAGGCTCACCGTTGGAATCGTCGAGTACGGCGCACCGAGGGACATCCTCCCTGTCGTCGCCGGGGCACTACGCGAGACTGTTGCGCAAGCCGAGAAGCGCCTGCGAGCAACTGGCGAGCGCATCCAACGCTACCATGGATTGGCCTTCAACCCTATTGAGATCGTTGGCGATCGGGTGATGGCAAAAGGTGTGGCCGGCATCGTGGCGCTCGCACCCGGAGTGGAACTCGAAATACGCCCAAAATACGCGGGTGAAGGTGACGATTGGCGAGCGGACCTCCTGTTTCTCGCCCTGTTTGCTGCCCATGGGCGCATCGATCCGATCCGCACCATTGCTTCCGACAAGTCTACCCCGAACAGCCTCGCCGATTTAATCGCAAGGACGCTACTGAATGAGCTCCGGCGCAATCACAGGACCCCCCTCAAGGCGCGTCGGCGGGTCACAACCGAAACCTTCGAGCCGCTTGGAGAGATTGATCCCGACACTCTTCTAAACCCAGGGGAGGAGGGCTGGCGGCAGACTTTCTACGCAATGAGCCGCGACAACGAGTACTGGGCGACCATACATGCCGGTGCACATGCGCTGCTGGGTCATGTCCGCGATGTCCAGGTAGCCGTTATGCTCAGAGATGCGGTAGGACGCTGGGGCTCCCCCGCCGTTCGACCGAGCCGGATCAGACGCATCCTACCGCCCCGTCTCTCCGCTTGGCAAAGAGCCTACGATCTCGCGCTCGAACTGCTGAAAAATGCAGGGTTCGCTCCAGGTTCCGGCGCCTTTGCTACCTTTGAATTCACCCTCGACACATGGCGAACCTGGGAAGCGCTCGTCGAGCGCTCACTCGTGATGCGCCTCGGCGCAAATCGCGTCCAGCTCCAAAAAGATTTCCAGCTTGGCATAATACACCGGGCAGGACGGGCAACTTCAAGCCTCGTTAGACCAGACGCGCTCGTGGACGTGGACGGCCCCATCGTTTTCGACGCGAAGTACAAAGGCAACGAAGAACGCGGACGCAATACGGTGTCGGCTGCCGACCGGTACGAAGTGATTGCATTCATGCACGCGACGGGTAGCTCCAAGGCAATCCTCGCCTACCCCAGCCTGAATGCCGCCGATGTCGGCGAGGAAGCGAAGGTGTTCCAACGTGAACAGCTGCCAACTGGCAGCCTTCTCGCGATAACAACTGGAGTGTCCGGTATTGCACGACCAGGCGGTCTAGCAGCGTTTTCATCCACATTAGCCGCCGCAACACAAGAATGCACAAACGCTGGGATCTAGAAGCAAGCTACCATGCTGATGTACAGGTCAAAGCCGAATGGTTGACACCGCGTCCTGCCTCAAGGTGGATGACTACCGGCCGGAAGCGGCTTGGGTAAATCGATCAAAAGCATCTTCTTCATCGGACTCCTGCTCCCAGGAGGTCCTGCTGTCCTCAGCGTCATCAAACACCAAAAGAGATATCGTCATTTCATAGCGATCGGCGAAGATCGCCATCTCTCGTACGTCACTGACGCCACCCCATACGCTCCGATCAAGCATGGTCCCCCGATCCGGATCGGGAAGAATCAACATGGGCCGCGTCGCCAATGATCCTGCCGGCAGTTCCATCCCGCTCGGATAGTATAGCCGTCGCTTCTTCGCCGACGTGCTGCGCCAGCACCACAGCACGAAACCGTTGGTTGCCACGACGAGGACGGCGCACTTGGGTGTGAAGTCCAGCCACTTGATCGCCGCTGCGGTCATCGAGACGCCGTAGCGATCGGCGCATTGCCGCAGCAGCTCCAGCGTCATGTCGTCGCGGCCAACCTGATCCCGATAATCGTTCATCGGCATTAACAGGTATGACGCGAAGGCATCTGCCTCCTGTTCGATGCGACGCCGCTCTGCATCGCGATCAACACCCAGAATCTGCTTCTCCCCGCATTCAAACCCGCCGGGGCTGATCTGGCGATGGACAAAATAATGCCCCAGCTCATGGGCCAAGGTAAAGTTGATGCGTCCCGCCGACACAATGTTAGGGTTATAGAGGATCGCCCATTTTCCGCTTTTGGGTAACGGCGCCAGCGCACCCTCGAAATGGTCTACTGGTGCCTCCTTGATCGTCTTGATCGGATCGGCAAATTTGCGCTGCGTATAGTCGAGTGCGATGGTTCTCACATCAACCGGGAAACGTGGCCCCCATAGCTGGCTCAGCAGATTGGCCCATGCTCTCGGTTGTGTGGGATCGGGCATCACTCGTCGTCCAGAACGTCCAGGATACGTTTGAGCTTTTCTTTCACGTCGGGATTGGCTCCCTGATACTTGCGATAGAACGCCTCATCATGTTCGTCAGCGGTGGGCTGAGTTCGCTCCTCGTCAGCTAGGTACTCGGGGGTCACCCCCAGCACGGCCGCAATACGATTCAGCTTATCGGCCGAGGGACGCGCGACCGGCTTGTTCTCTATCTCCCACATGTAGCTCTTGCTGCTGCCGGTAGCCTGGGCGAGCTGATCAAGGGTCAGCTTCTTCTCCTGCCGTAGCTCCCGAACCTTCCGACCGAGAGTCGATGACATGGTTTCTCCGTGAAAATTCGTTCGTTCGGTGATAGCCTCATTTTTCCTACTTGAACAGCGAACTCGTAGTAGCCATATTGCTTGTACCGGTAGTCCGAACTGGATGCCGGACATCATGGTTCAAGGAGTTTGAAGAATGGCAGGTAGCAAGGGCGGCGGTGGTCATTACCGCAGCGCAATCAGCGGTCGGTTCGTGACCTCGGCTCACGGCAAGGCCAGCCCCCGTACGACGGTGCGGGAATCCAACTCGGGCGGCAGCTCCGGCGGTCACTATCGGAGCGCGATCAGCGGCCGCTACGTCACCACCGCACATGGCAAGGCCAGCCCCCACACCACCGTCCGCGAGAGCTGACAAAAGGAGGGGACCATCATGGCCAAGCGCTATGTGAACAAGACCGGCAAGGACAGGGACGGTGATATCACCAAGCTCTGCAATGCCGGGCAGAGCTGGTCGCCCCGCTTCAAGGCGGACGCTATTCGGGATATCGAGAACGGCGATCACCAGTATTACGTCTCATGGACCGATGGTCAGGAGACGCCCATCACGGTCGTTAACGGCCCCAGCGGCAAGTACCTCCGCACCCGCCGCGACGGCTCGACCAAGAACAACCTCGACGATCTGCTCGATTGCTGAGGAAGGGGCGGAAGGGGTGCTAGCCCCCTAACGCTTCGTCCTCTCGTCTGCCTCAACATCGATGGTGCAACGCACCGCCTCGCGCGCTTTGTCTGCACGCTTCCGGCACGCCTCCAGCGCCTCACGATTGGCGGCAACGATCCGGTCGCCCGCCGCCAGTGCAGTGAACGCACCAGGCGAGGCGCTCTGCATCATGCGCTGCCCGCCTTCCCACATCGGCATGTCGAGCGTGTGCGCCGCCATCTTCTCGGGCCATTGCCAGCTCGCCGGCACGGCGCGTGCCACAATCCCGGCGAACGTCGCCCAAAGCACCATGCCGAGCACCACCCCGCCGGTCGCCGTCCACATCACCCATCGGTTCTGCTCGTCGCGGCGCCGCGCCGATGCGACGACGCCCTGAAGCATCCGGGTCGCGTCCTTCAGCTCAGCAGCGGCGGTCGCGATCGTCCGCCGGTCCTCGGCGCTGGCGTCCGCGCCCGCCGCCACGATCCGGTCAACGATATGGCGCGGGGTCGCTCCCTCCTTGGCTGCGACCACCAGAGCGTCCGCGCGCTGGAAGGTGGCGTTGATCGTCTGCAACAGGCCCGCCAGCGTCTCGCTATAGTCGGGCTGCTCGGGAAGTTCGACGCGCTCGATCGCCATCCGCTCCACGGCACGGCGCAGCAGCGCCAGCTCGCCCTCCACCCGCGCGAAGGCTTCCTGGGCTGTCTCGGGTTCGTGCTCGTCCTCGCTCATCCTGTCTCCCTCACGCACCCGAAAGCGCGAAACCTATCGGCTCAATCCCCGGTCGCGCTCGCGGTCCGGCCCCAGCGATTTCGCCAGCGCGTCGCCGATCGCGCGGTCCTTCTCCAGTTTCAGCGCCAGCTCGGGCGCGCGACGGCGCAGCGCGGATTCCAGCTGCGGATCGCGCCCGATCGCGCCGGCGACCTTCGCCATGTTGCCGCGCATCCGCTCCGCGCCGGCGCGGTCGCCCGCCCGCTCAAGGGTGGCACGATCGCGCTGCATCGCCTGCCAAGCTTCCACGAAGCGGCCCGCGCGCGCCTCCGGGTCGAGCCGCACGCGCTGCTCCTCGGCCATCGCGCGCGCCGCCCCGCCGGTGTTGCCGCCGGCGGCCTGCTCGATGAGCTTCGGGTCACGCCGGAGCGCGGAAGCGAGGTCGCGCGCGGCATGGGGGCGGCCTGCGTCCAGCGCCTCGCCGGCCTTGCGCAATGCGCTCTCCTGGTGGGGCAGCACGGGCAGGCCCTTGGCGCGCATCCGGCCTATATCGGCCGTGGCGCGCGCATAGCGTTCGATCGCTTTGTCCTGGCCCGGCTTGTCGCCGATCATAGGCTCCCGTTTGGGCGCGGACGCCTTCTCGGCTGCCGGCTTGGGCCGGAAGCCGTCGAACATGCCCTTGGCCTTGTCGCGCACTTTGGCGGCGATCTCCCGCGCGAGTTCCGGGAACCGGATCTCGCGCCGCTCGGCGAACGCGCGTGCCCGGTCATTGTCGGACGGCGCGGTATAGTCGCTGGCCATGTCCTTGGCGCGGTCACGCGACAGGACGCGGGCGAGCTGGCGCTGGTCTGTGAAGTCGTCGCGGCCATAGTGGAGCTGCACGCCCTCACGGTGCCGGGACAAGGCGACATAGGCCCCGTGCCGGTCCATCCCCGGCGTCGCCAGCACATGCGCGCGATCGACGGTCACACCCTGCGATTTATGGATGGTCGCCGCATAGCCGTGATCGACAGCGGCATAGTCCTTGAGGTCGAACGCGACACGGCTGCCGCCATCGAGCCGCACCGCCATGCGTCCCTCGCTGACTTGCTCCAGCGTGCCCAGCGTGCCGTTCTTCACGCCAAGCGAACGCTCGTTGCGCAGGAACATGATCCGGTCGCCGGACGCGAAGTCGCGCCGGCCGCGATCGACCGTGGTGCCCACGTCCTCGCCCAGCCCGCCCGATGCGCGCACCCGCTCGCGCGCTTCCTGGTTCAGCTCCCGCACCTCGGCATTGGTATGGGTGAGGATGATCCGGCTCTGCTCCGGCGCAGCCTGGCGCTGGCGGTCCCAGCCATCGACCAGCGCGGCGCGCGCAGCTTCTCTGGTTTCCGCCGCATTAACCATGCCGTGATCGGCATAGGCGTGCAGCGCCTCGGCCGTGCGGCCCGTGGCGAGCGCACGCGTCGCGTCCTTCTGCCAGTTGTCGCGCTGCCGGCGAACCTCGGTGATCTCGGCCGCGCCGTGGCGCTCGCTGATCGACCGGAACGCCGCGCCGGCTTCGATCGCCTGCAACTGCTCGGGATCGCCCACTAGCACCACCTTCGCGCCGGCGTCACGGGCATGGGACAGCACCCGCTCCATCTGGCGGGTGCCGATCATGCCCGCTTCGTCCACCACCAGCACGTCATTGCGGGTCAGCTGGTCACGCCCCTGCGCCCACGCATGTTCAAGGCTGGCGATGGTGCGGGACTGGATGCCCGATCCGCCCTCAAGGTTCTCGGCCGCGATCCCGGACAAGGCCGCGCCGCGCACCTGATAGCCCTCGCGCTCCCACGCCTCGCGCGCGACGCCCAGCATCGCCGACTTGCCGGTGCCGGCATAGCCGATGACCGACGCCAGCCCTCGGCCCTCCGTGATATGGTCGAAGGCGTCGCGCTGCTCGCCCGACAGCACCAGGCCGCGCCCTTCCGCCGTCTCCAGCGCTCCGGTGCGATGGGACACGGACACGCCATGCCCGGCGCCACGCGCCAGCTCGTCACCGGCGCGCTCAAGCTTCGCTTCGGTAGCGATCATCTCGCGGGAGGTGAACCGCTCCTGGTCGCGCCCGTCCTTGCCCAATGCCACCAGCTCGGGACTGGCGCGCACCGCCGCCATCACCTGGTCGAACTGCTCCTTGCCGTCCGAATGACGGAAGGCGAACGCGGCAAGATCGCGGATGGTGAAGGTCGCCTGTTGCCGCGTGATGCCGTCGAGCGCAATGCGCGGGTCGGCCGCGATCTTCTCGCCATTCTCCCGCGCGATCCGCCGGTGATCGTCGGCGCGCTCGGCATCCTCGCCGCGGTCGAGCCGCCGCATTCCCGCTGGCCCAATCTTGTGCTGCGGCTCCAGCGCGATGCCCTGGTCTTCATAGGAGCGATGGTCGATCCGGCCCTCAAGCCCCAGCTCGGCCATGCGCTCGTTGACATGCGCGCTCCATGCCTCGCGCCAGTCCTTCAACAGCTCGGTGCTGTTCCAGTCACGGTTCTTCTTCCCGAACCCCTCCGGCCCTACGTCGCGCATCGTCATCATCACATGCGCGTGCGGCTTGGGCGTGCCGTCCTTCGCCTTGTCCCAATGCACGTTCAGGTCCGCGACCATGCCGCGATCGACAAACTGCTTCTTCACGAAATCGCGCGCGAGCTGCACGCCCTGCTTCTCGTTCATCTCGCGCGGAATCGAGAACTCCACCTCGCGGGCAAGCTGCGCGTCCTTGCGCTTCTCGCCGGCCTCCACCTCGTTCCACAAGGTCGAGCGATCGTTTAAACGCTCCGGCGCGCCCTCCGGCAACATCACTTCCGAGTGAATGACACCCGCCTTGTTGCTGAAATCGTGGTTACGCCCAAGCCGATCATCGTGCAGCTCGGACGCGGAACGATAGGCCGCGCTCGCAACGGCGCTCGATCCGTTCGCGCGGCTCACAACCTTGGCGGAGAAATGGTAGATCGCCATGACGCTACGCACACTGCCTTACTTAGCGCACGTCGGCAACGACGTATAAGCGCGCCCTTGTTCAGGGGGAATTAGATCAATGAACCCCGACTATCCGATAGTCAAGGTTTACCTTGTCCGCTGATGGCGATACGCTTGCCGTATGTCCGTCGATCTGCGACCAATCGAAGAGCTGGAACGCGAACTCGCGATCCGTGAAGCACGCGACCAAAGAAATCGGGCGCTGGCTGCGAAGGGAATGCGGCGCAGGGCTACGCGGTCCCGTATCATACTAGGCGGCGCGATCCTTGCCGAAATCCGCGACAATCCCGACCCGGACTTTATCGCACGGATCATCTCAATCCTAGACGATCGTGTTGGCCGCGACAGGGACCGCGAAGACTTGGCCGATCTGATGGGCCATCTTCTTCCGCCACAAAGCGCTCTCGCCTCATCGTCCGAATTTCCGGCAAGCGCGGAGCTGCCCGACTTCGACGCTATGGCGGAAGCAACCTTGCCTCCCTTGCGCTCCATCGCTGAAACTGATCCGGCCTTCATGGACGTGAAGCACCTGATAAACAATTCCGACTGACCGCTAAGGTTCAGCTCAATTTCCCCTTGGGCTGGTGCTCGTCTTGCCATTGGAAAGCACGAACATGCCGCCGTCATCCTGCGCGGCCGCCTTGTCGCCATCTTCGGAGACAATCGGCGCTGATGCAGTCAGAATCTCGTCTGCTCGATCATCGACCATATTTGTTTTGTCGCCCTTCTCTGCCCCGTCATCGGCCGTCGCTTCCCATGTCGATGCCGGGTCAAACCCCTCGTCTTTCGCCCGTCCAAATATCGCCCCGCCTGCCTCGATATAGGCACGCTGACGTTCATCCGCGCTGTCGTTGGCTGCGAGCTGATCGACTGCGGTGGTTCTGCGCTGCGGCCTCTTGCCGCGTCCAGTGTAGAACGCATGATCGCCGATCACGGCGCTGGGTGTCTGCCCGCCGAAATGTGTCAAGCCGCGTGAGACGGTCCCGGCCTTCTCGCGCTGGGCAACGATGGTCGGGTTCTGAAAATAGAGCGCGCCGCCTGTTTCGTCGGCCAGCTCACCCTTGAGCGCCAGCGAGACGATTGCATCCACGCGTGCGCGGCGAGCGGGAGGAACGGGGCGAAGGTTCCGCCAGTGCCCCCCCGCCCGCGTCACAGGCTCGAACTGGCGCGGCGCGTTGAGCACGTCTGATACCGTGCTGCCCCACCGTCCATTGCCAAGGCGATTGATGATCGTGAACACAACCGCCGCAATGCCGCGATCCCCCTGATTGCCTGCCTCGGCAAAGGCAACGCGAGCGATAGCCTCCCGGTCTAGATCGTTGTGAACGCGGGTCGATGCCTGCGCGGCCGTCGCCTTCGTGCTGGCGACGATCGCGGCGCAATTCGTGCGGGGTGGCACAGCCGTTATCGCGGCCTCGTCCTTCAAGATCAGAGTGCATATTGCCGCGATCGTGAGCGGGTCCATGGGCGTCTCCTAGATGCTCTCTTTTGTTGAAATCGGGCGGAATGTGCCGATGATTTCAGCCCTGCTGACAGGGCCGTAATACCGGCTGTCAAATGAGTTCGGAATGCGCGTAGAGAGCACAAAATACTCATCTTGGCGTAAACGACGACATGCGCGCCAGTGCGGGAGCTGGACGCCGCGAGGGTCACGATCAACGATTCCGGCAACAGCCTTCCCGTTGATCGTCAGCCCTTCGGGGCCGGTAGTGCAGACGGTATCGCCCGCGCTCGCCACGATCGGCTTTATGATGCTGCCACGCATGAGATACGGGACATGGGCGTTCGCATAATCCCGGCCCAGGGCCGGGACATGGAACGCGATCAGTCGGCCCTTGCCCGGTTCCTCGCCACTGCGGACATAATAGCCGGTCGGGATGCTGGGGGACGGGTTGTAGAGCACAACGGGATGGGGCAGAGCGGCCACCGCTGCCGCTGCCGCCGCAACGGGCGTTAAACCCCACAGAACGGCCCGTAACGCCTTTTTGCGCTTCGCGGCCGTCATCCCTCCCCTTCCCCCTCGGCAGTGTCGAGCAGGCGCTTGAACGCCTCTCCTTTGGAGATCCGATTACGATAGGCATATTCGTCAAACCGCTCCCGATCTTCCTCACGGATTCGGATCGTGAATTGCGCCGTAAAGGTCGCCTCGCGCTTCTTTCTCGACGCTGGCGCCGAAGGCGTCGGCTTCTCGGACACGAAACCGATACGGCCGTTGTCAGCCTTCGCTTTCTCGCGGACCTCCTTGGGCGGCGGAGCGATATAATCCTCGTCCGCTGCAAAGCTGGTGACGCCAGCAAGCGGCGGCGTGGCCTTGATGGGTTTCTTCGTCATGCGGCCTTGCCCTTCCCTTCCTGTAAGCGGCCCAGCACATCAGCGGCGAATGCAGCCGCATTCTCGCGGGCCTTGTCGATCGACGACACGCCCTCAAGTGTGGCGAGCGTCCCCCCTGCGGCAAACAGGGCCTTGAACGCGGTCCGCTCCGCGATCGGCGTCGGCAAGGCGGTGATGCCCGCCGCCTCGATATTCTGCACGATGCTCTGCGCCACACGCGAGCGAACCCATGTGCTTGCCGGTGTGCGGGTATAGACCGCCGCAAAGGCGATCTCGCGCCGCGCTGCGGTCGAAGCGCGGCGGATGCTCTGAAAGGCTCTCGCCGCCTGATCACTGTCCAGAACGGAGCCTTGCAGCGGGACCAGGGCGAGGTGCGTCATCAACAATGCGTTGGTGACGCGAGCGGATGCCCTCCCCTCAAGGTCCACAATCACGAATTGCGCGCGCTTCTGCGCGGCGTCGATCGTGTCAATGATTCCATCCTCGTCTATCTCCTGAATGACCTCGATATTGTCGGGCTTTCCGGGGAGAGACGCCCACTTGGCGAGTGGGAAATTCGGGTCAGCGTCGATGAGAACGACGCCCGCCCCTGTGGCTGCCAGCTCGGTAGCCAGCAGAAGGGCCGTGGTGGTCTTGCCCACCCCGCCCTTGGGCGAAAGCATTGTGATGACGGGCATTGCGGCTCCTGATTTCTGATGATCGCAAGACATGCAATGCATGTCCTGCGCGCAATAAGGCATGATTGGTCAGAAAAGGCAATACATGAAATGCATGTAATGCATGAGGTCGTTTAAACGCTTTGCGGCCGTCTCGGCTTACTGCGACGGCAAGCCCCGAAAGGGAGACGTTCTGACGGCCACGCTGGTGACTGGCTGTGAGATTGCCCGCTATATCCAGCGGCGCGGCTCCTATGAGCGAGCCGAACACTCCCGGCGACCCTGAATGGCGTAGTTCAGGATCGCCGGGAGACCAAGGTAAGACAGGCAATGCGTGCAGTGCATGTTGCCCGTGGCTCATGCCGCCTTTGACTCCACTGCCCCAAAATGTTATATTCCAATATAACTTATGGAGGCTCTTATGCACACTACAAATCTTCGTAAGGTCGGGGGGTCGGTCATGCTGGTCGTTCCCCCTGCCCTGCTCGACGTTCTGCATCTGTCCGCTGGCGCAAGCGTCGGTTTGGCCGTGGACAACGGCAAGCTGGTGGTCGAGCCGTCCACGCGGCCCCGCTACACCATGGCGGAGCTGCTGGCCGCGTCCGACTATTCGCAGCCTATGCCCCCCGAAGAACGGGAATGGGTTGATACCCCTGCGGTGGGCCGCGAACTGATATGAAGCGCGGCGACATTTACATGGTCGATCTCGAACCCACGCATGGCCGCGAGCAACGCGGGCACCGTCCGGTTGTCGTCGTCTCCCCTGACGACTTCAACCGGACTACCGGCTTGCCGGTTATAGTGCCGATTACGAATGGCGGCGACTTCGCGCGCCGCATTGGATTCGCCGTGCCGCTCTCCGGCACAAAGACAACGGGCGTCGTGCGGTGCGATCAACCCCGCGTCCTCGATCTTGACGCACGCAACGGGCGGAAGATCGAAACCTTGCCGCAAGCCATCATGGATGAAGTCTTGGCGCGAGCGGTGACGATCTTCGAATAGCGGCCTGCGGCGCGCTCCGATTACATGCAATACATAGGTGACGTGTCACCCATGTATTGCATGTTAAGCCGTAGGCCGAACCGGCTCAAAGGCGATCCGCAATCCCAGCGCGTGCGCGATCTTCGCCACGGTGGCAAAGCTGGGATTCCCGTCCTCGGAAAGCGCCTTGTAGATGCCTTCCCGGCTCATGCCGGTGTCGCGCGCCAGCTTGCTAATATTCCGCGCGCGGGCAACCACGCCAAGGGCGCGTGTGACATAGGCCGGATTGTCGCCGTCTGCCTCCATGACAGCTTCCAGATAGCCCGCAATATCTTCCTCGGTTTTGAGATAGTCGGCGCTGTCATACCGGCTGAAAGTTACGTCAGTCATCGTTTCCGTCCTTCCATAGTGCGGCTAGTTTCTTCGCTTCTTCAATGTCGCGGGCCTGCGAGGACTTGTCGCCGCCACAGAGCAACACGATCAATACCGGTCCCCGGCGCATGAAGTAGACCCGATAGCCGGGGCCATAGTCGATCCGCATTTCAGAGAGGCCGCCACCCACGGGCTTCACGTCGCCGGGGTTTCCATTAGCGAGCCTATCCAGGCGAGCCGCAACGCGCCATGCCGCCTTGCGATCCCGTAAACCGGAAAGCCAAGCATCGAACACCGACGTTTTGATAAGCTCGATCATATGATAACTGTAGCTGACAGTTTGTGGACTGTCAACCATAGCTGACAGCTATAATGCATGAATGACATGCAATGCATGGGTGCCGTGTCACCCATGCATTGCGCCACAATTAAACGTCGCCATCCTCTCCCTCGGCGTCCTCGTCGTCGATCGGATCGTGCTGCATCCGTCCATGCCCTTCGCCGGGGCAAATGGGCGCACCTACGCTTTCCAGCCATTTCCGGGTTGTGCGGGCGGTATAGCCGCACGTAGCGCATTCGCATTTTATCATGCGCGCCGTCTGCTTCTTCTTTTGTGCAACCGGCGTCATCGCGTTCAACCGGCGATGCGGATAGGGGGGCAGGGTGCCTAGCAGGGCCTCGGCCCATGCCATAAACTCCGGCGTCGGTTCGCTGCTGGTGAAAGGGGCCTTGTGCCCGATCGCGGCGGCGGCGATCTGGAACGGGCGTTTATGGCCCGCCTCGGGCAATGCCGCATGGATCATCTCATGCGCAAGGATCGCGGCGACGGTCGCTTGATCGTCTTCAACAGGAGATATAAAAATCTCTGCATGGCGGTCCTCGCTCGCCGCTGCGCTCCAACATTGACCGCGCACA
This sequence comes from Sphingobium baderi, assembly GCF_001456115.1. Taxonomy (NCBI): domain Bacteria; kingdom Pseudomonadati; phylum Pseudomonadota; class Alphaproteobacteria; order Sphingomonadales; family Sphingobiaceae; genus Sphingobium; species Sphingobium wenxiniae. The sequence goes on from NZ_CP013267.1 coordinate 13,941, forward strand.
CGGGTTTTCTTCCCCAGCTCGCCGCCCTTGCTCGGGAATCCGCATGTGACGCGATAGGGTGGAAAGTTGACGCCGGCACGCTCGGCAATGATCGGTTCCATCAGCGCTGCGAGCTGGCGCAACCAATGCTCGCGCAACGCCTCGGGGGAGGGCAGGGGGGCGCTCACCGTCCCGCCTCCATCTCGGAGGCCCGGACCCGGATAAGGGTTCCCAAATCCCATTGCTCACCGGGGACGGCGACAAAGGACCGGAACGCGGTTTCAGGCGTCGGGCGCTCGATGCCGTCAAGTCCGCCATGACTGGCGAAAAGCGCCTCGATGGCGCGACCGACGTGCTCGGCCGAATGGTCGCGCGACGTGAAGACATATTTGGAACCGCCGAAAACCGTAGTCCAAGGCGATCCGGCATATTCGTAAATGTCATCCATGCCGTTGAAACTGCCGCCCTGATACTTCTTGACGATCTCGTTGACGCTCGATTCCGTGGGTCCGTCAGTCCACGATATGCGGATGCTGCCCCAACTCTCCTTGCGAACCGAAAAGCGGATGCCGGGAAAAGCGGCCTTTAGCTCGGCCCGGATATTCTGCGCGGCCAGCTTACCGGAAGACTGGTCATCGCCCTGTTTCAGGCGCGCGTGCGCCGGAACGATGCGGAGCCGTTCAACCTCGGCCGCGAACCGCTGCGCCGCTTGCTCGGCGGCGTTTGCCTTCTCGGCCTTCACGCAAGCGGCATGGGCAAGTGCCTCGGCGATCTGCTCGGCACTGGCGATGCCGGGGAGAACCGACCATTGCACGCCCCTGATGATGCATTCAGGCACCTTTGCCGACATGCGGCCATTATCAAACACAACATCAAAGCTGGCGCTGCCGCCACTGTGCGCGATCCCGCAAGTCACGCGAACCGATCCGGGCCGCTGCTCGCCGTGGATCGCATAGACCGTGCCGGGTCCGGCCCAATGCAGAACGCAATTGATCCGGGTTCCAATGCTGATTTCCATGTCCTTAAATCCCTTTTTGAAATCGCCAACGGCGATGGCTCTTTCGCCATCGGCCTTGGCGGACACGGACGCCCAAGAACGCGGTGGGAGAGGGGGGCAGCGGGAATCGACGGGGTGGAGCGGGCGCAGTGGAGGCGCAGCCGGAATGAGCCACGGCCCGTCTATTCCCGTTGCTGGGGAGAGGGAGCCGAGCGTCCCTTTCCCCGACCAAGCGGACAAATCCGCCGCCTTGGCGGCGTCATCTGACAGGGAACGGCCGTTGACCTGGTTGCAAGGGATGGGAGAATTTCGATCGACGCGACAGATAAAGTGTCAGGGGTGGTTCCGAGCATCGGATCTCGCCCCTGACGGGGGGCGTTACGGGGGGATTTCCCCCCGTAGAGGGGGTAGGGCGAGACGCGGAACGCGGCTCGAACTCAGGGGGAGACTTCCCCCCTTTGCCCCTTCTTCACCTTCAAGAAGCGCATTGCATAAACGATATGCAGGACATGCAGTGCATATATGACATGAAAGACATGTAGAAATTTCCGACAACAGGGCCGATGGCCCTCTAGCTGGCAAGGAACTAACCCGCTGGAATGGCCGCTATCGGGCCGCAAAGCTCGCGCCGGCAACCACACAATGATAAGCCCTGTTCTTCCAATGAAGGGAACTGTCATGGAAAAGAGCTGGGATCAGATAAACGCTGAAATCGACCGGATGCACTTTCATCAGGAAATCAGCGACAAGGGTATTTTTATACTCATCGGCTTCGCGGTCATCGCCAGCCTCGCGGGTTGGCCTACTGTCTGGTCCATGCTTTGGTTCCTGCCAGCGCTCGGCATGGTCGGCGGACTGCACGCAGCGAACAAAGGCGACTTCCAAGGCTATTGGATTTTCGCCCTCGGGTCACAGTTGCTATTGGCCGCAATGGTGGGCGTGGCATTCCTGATCCGGTTCGGCCTCTGATCCGGCGCGGCACCGCCGATCGCGTTTTGCAGGAGGCCCCGGCGCAGGCCGGGAAGGGCGAGCCAGTGGCTCGCCCAGGGCGCGGTCATTCGTCGTTGCCTGCCTTTGACGCGAGGATGCCAAATTCATCGACAACCCGGTCAGTTGCATAGATCGTCTGCCCGTCCTTCTCATAGGACGTGTCGCGCATTCTGCCTGCTGCGCGGACAAGATCGCCGACATTGAGCTTGTCGGAGATATACTTGCGCGTGCCTTCGCCAAAGACAGTGACACGATTCCAATAAGTATCGTCGGTCCAGTTATCACCTTCCTTGCGGCGATAGTTGGCGGCAAGTTTTAGGTGCGTCACATTGCCATTCGCCTGAATGGAACCAACGCGACCGATAATCTCGAACTTTGCCAAATTACGCATGGAACTTCCTTTCATTCACCCGTTGCTAACGGTTAGTTCGGAAGCGGAGATTGAGGCGGGGACAAGTAAAAAAACGGAGGGTCCGCCGAAGGTGGAAACCGCCGCAATGTCCCACATTGCATTTTTTTACTTTTCCCATCTAGCCGTATCGAAGCAACTCTAAACCGATAGCATCGGGCAATGATAAGTCACCATAAAAATGGCAATTTCGATAAAATTATCCAATAGGTTACTTCTAGATAGCAATAGATCAACTATCAACACCGCCGCATATTATCATGGAAGCGTTTAAACGACTTCACATTCATTTCCAGAACTGGCTTTCAGCCGGTCACGCTCCATTCGACGATAGATCGCTTGTCGGCTCACTCCCAGCAGAGTTGCAATGTCGCTCACATTGCGGGGAGGATCGGCAGTCAGCAGCTCGCGGGCGAGATTCCATTGTTCATCGCTAAGGGAAGGGGGGCGACCAAACTTCTTTCCCCGCGCCTTGGCGGCGGCGATCCCAGCCATGGTTCGCTCAAGCATGGCATCGCGCTCGAACTGCGCGAAAGCGCCGAGCATGTGATAAAACAGCCGCCCCGATGCGGAGGTTGTATCAATCATGCTCTCTTTGATGGATCGGAAGCCGAGGCCCTGTGCCTCGAACCGCTTGCCGATCTCGATAAGGTCATGGACCGATCGCCCCAAGCGATCGAGCCGCCAAACGACAATCACGTCTTCGCCAGAACGGGCGAAATCCAGTGCAGCTTCGAGCTGGGGCTTGAACACGGCCGCGCCGCTCACGCCTTCGTCGGCGAACAGCTTATCGCAACCGGCGGCATTAAGAGCGTCGATCTGCAATCCTAGATTCTGATCGCCCGTCGAGACGCGTGCATATCCGATCAGCATGGCGGCTTCATACGACCAGCTCGGAAGGCACGGGATGCCCGCGACCGAGCAGCGCTGCCGACGGTGCTGGCGGCGCTGGCATCCATGCGCACGGGAAGCCGGGGCCTTCGAGATATTCGCCATCAACGATAGCGCCCTCGGCAAGCAGATATTCATACTGCGGATCGGCCGATGCGAAAGCGAGAAGCACATGCTCCCTGTCGGGAACGCTCTCCATAGGATACCAAGTTCCAAAGACCGGCATTGAATCCTCCGTTTGCCAAAGTGTCCGAAAGTCATAATATTTATTTTACTTTCGGACAAACTGTTTCGGACAGGGTTTCGGACAAGGATATTGCAGGGATGAGCGCGCACAAGGGACACTGACCGGAAACGGGCGGTTTCGGACAGGGCAGGGTGCGCCCAGGGCGCGCCCGTCGCGAGCTGGCCCGCCACGAGTCAGTTCACATAGGGCGCAACGACATGGCGGTGCGCGATGCGAATATAGGAATCGGCCTGCTCGCGCGTGATCCCAAGGCGTTGCGCGGCCTGCTCAACCGTGAGCCGGTTTCGACGGTGAAGATAATAAGCGCGCTGGGTAAGGTGCGGAAGATCAAATAGCGCATCCCAATCCTCATCTTCCGGGAGCGACATGACCGGCGATTTCATTAAGGCGTGTGGACATTTAAGGGATTCCTTTTTCCGCGCGGATCGGATTCAAGACTGGCGAAGGGAGCGCCATCTTGGATCGACACGGATTAAGCGACGAGCAGTGGGAGCGGGTTCGCCCCGTGCTTCCCGGTAAAGTTGGGGACCGAGGCCGTTCGGCTGCGGACAATCGTAGATTTCTCGAAGCGGTTTTGTGGGTTGCTGGGACCGGAGCGCCATGGAGAGATTTGCCGGAGAGCTTCGGCAACTGGAACTCCTGTTTCCGTCGTTTTCGTCGGTGGGCGGTGAAAGGGGTCTTCGACCTTCTGTTTGAGCAATTATCGGGCGACCGTGATTTTGAATACGCCATGATCGACGGCACGATCGTCCGGGTCCACCAGCAGGGCACCGGCGCAAGGGGGGGACTCACCGTCAGGCGATCGGACGGTCGCGCGGCGGTCTAACCACGAAGATCGTGGCGCTGGTAGATGCGCTGGGAAACTTGGCCCGTTTCGTTCTGCTTCCGGGCCAAAGCCACGACCTCGTCGGGGTGAAACCGCTGATCCAGGACGTCGAATTCGATATGTTCCTCGGCGACAAGGCGTTCGACGCTGATTGGTTGCGTACCGAACTGAACGAAAGGGGCGCTGTAGTGGTGATCCCTCCCAAATCGAACCGGAAGCAAAAAATCGACTGCGACTTCCATGCCTATCGCTGGAGGCACCTCGTCGAGAACTTCTTCTGTAGCCTCAAAACATTCCGGCGCATCGCTACCCGATACGAGAAAACTGATCAGAGCTACCGCGCCATGATCAACCTTGCGGCCCTGAAGATCGCTATGCGCTAAATGTCCACACGCCTTAGATCGTCGATCGCGTGTTGAAGGCGACAGGCCGGAATATCCTTCCCCGTCGCTATCAAGATCGACAGCGCCCGCTCCATCAGCTCTAGCGCGGCGTCGATCGACGGTTTCTCGTCGGCTCTCTGCAAGGCGGTCATGTGCATTCCCATCGCTGGATACTGACAACAGGCGGGTGAGCTTGCCTCCTTCGCATCGCGATTGCACGCACAACTAGGGCTAAATTGATCAGCAATTTCATCACTACCCTTGGCAGGGTCAAGCTCGGCGGTTAGCCTGAAATCTATTGTGATGAACGAGTTAGAGGATCAGAAATGGAGTTCTTGCGCAGGATATTCGGGGCCGTCGATAGGGCCTATCTGATCAGGGCATATATCATCGGCGGCGTGATCTTCGCGCTCTACGGCTCGTTCATATCCTATGGCGCAAAATCTGCCCCGGCCCCGATCTGGATAGTCTTCTCCATCTCGACGCTGTTGTTCCCATTCTCCAAACTCGTTTGGGATCAGGTCATGTCGGTGATGCTCGGCCGCAATATGTTCATCATGAACGCCGTTTTCCTGATGTTCGCCAAGCTGGTCATCAACGTCATTCTCTGGGCCTGCGCCATCATCATCGCGCCGATCGGCATCCTGTGGCTGTGGCATCGAACGCGGGCGGGGTGAGGCGCGATGTCTCTTGCTCGACAAACCGCCTCATGGAGGCATTAACCGCAGAAAAATCTTCGACGAATGCGGTAAGCTTCTCGGGGTGAGCGGCAAAAAACTCACCAATGGTCTTGGGAACTCCATTCGGCCTACCCATTGCGTCCTCCGTCACCTTTGACGCCAACGTATCGTCGTCAGCCCTGCCCGAATAGATAATAGATGCAGCTCACTATCAGCGCGACGCCTGCAAGCTGACTGCGAGTTTTGAAACGCATGGGGGATACTCCTGTCAGGCCGGGGAGGGGGGAGTCATCTCGATCCCGCGCAATTCGTCATTCCAGTCCTCGAATGCCGGGGGCGGAAAGATCGCATCCACGGTGCGCCCCTGTCGCTGATATTCCTCCATCGCCTTCGCAACGGCGGCGCGCCCCGGCGCATTGTTGTCGCCTGCAAGCGTGACGTGCTCGACCTCGGGCGGCAACTCGACAAAGGGCATCATGCCAGTGCCAAGGGTGATCCAGACTGGCGCTCTCTGCACACGCTGCCGCATCGTGAGGCCGTCCTCGGGGCCTTCAATCAGAATGATCCGACGCGCCGGGGGAGCAAGGCGAACCGCGCAACCGCGAACCTGCCCCAAGCTCAACTTGGGGTTCGCGATCGGTGCTTTCTGTCCATCCTCAGTGAGAAAGACATGCTGCACACCAACAATCTTGCCGGTATGGTCCTGTGCGCCCAGCAACAGCGCGGGCAGGCGGCGACCATCTGCGCCGGTCTTCTTGTTGCGCCAAAGCGGCACGCGGCCGAATCTGACAGTGGGCGGCATGTCGCCGAAGATACCCCGCAATCGTAGGTAATGCTCGGCGGGCGTGCCGATGATGCTACGCGCTTCGTGCCATTCGGCTTGTGCCGCGAGGATCGCGGCGGCTCTGTCCGCCCGATCTCGCCGCTCGGCTTTGCCACGGTCCTGCGGCGTCGCCTCCGGTAAACCGTCCTCGTCCAGCAGCTCGCACACGGCTTCCACAAAGGACCGGCCTTCAACGTGCCGGATAAAGTCGATCACGTCGCCAGAAGCCCCGCAACCGAAGCAATGGAACAGGCCCTTCGCGTCGTTCACGCGGAAGCTGGGCGTATTCTCATCATGGAAGGGACAAAGCCCGACATATTCATGCCCCGTCTTGCGGAGCTTCACATGGCGACGCACGACATCGCTCATTGCGAACCGATTTTTGGCGCGCTCGATGTCGAGTTGGGGGCGTGTTGTTATTTGCTTCGTCATATTGGGTCCACATCGGCCATTGTTTGGCGACCGCGGCAACGCACCAGGCCGCCGGCGAGCTGGATCGCGCCCTGTTTTATGGTCCGGTTCGGTCCTAATCTGGCAACCAGGTCGCCGGCGATTGTGCCGCTGAAGGCGGGTAGATCCTCTGCAGGACGATCAGAATAGGTCCGAGACGGAATCTTTCTTCCTTCAACCGCACGCGGGCACTCGCGCGCGACATGCCTACCGCGATCCCAGCGGGCAACGTAGGCGGCCTGCCCTGTCTCGATCTGGCGGCATGACAGGCTGCGGCCATGCACATAAACCATAGCAAGCGTGCGGCCGTAATTATCAGTGCCTAGCCGCTCGATCCTGATTGGCCCTGTCATGGCGCGCTGCAAGGCTTGCTTGCTCTCGGCCGCTCGGCGGCGATTACAAACCGCTCCGGGCTTGGGGAAGGGGCGGCACCGGCTATTGCCGGGATCGTCAGGCGCGTCGATGCCGATCAGGCGCACGCGCTCTTTGCCGCATCTGATCGTATCACCGTCGGTCACTGTGCAGCCGGTGAGAGCAGCAGCGGCTATAAGGGTCGCTGACAGCATCATGCCCGCCACCGCTCCCATAAATCCGCCATGGCGTCCCTATGGCCCCACGCATCGGCATAGATCGTAGATTCCTGCGCCAGATAGGCCATGATTGTAACCATATCTTCCGCAATGACAGCATCGACGTTGCAAAGGTGCAGGATCGGGAAATGCCCGCAATCTTGACCGTTCCACCACGCCAGAAGGAAGTCTGCGACTTTCCCCGACGCGCCGGTTTCGGCCGCGCGCGTCGGGGGGAGAGCTATGGCAAGCAAACGGCTGATCGCCGCGCCTACCTCGTCAAACGTGACGGCGCGAATTACAGGGCGGCGCTGGGGCTGCGGTGGGGTGGACATTGATCGTTCCTCTTGTTGGCTCACGGCCTATTCCTTAGCGGTGTCGAGCTGGCCGGTGATCGGCTCAAAATCGACAAGCTCAATCTCGCTCAATGCTTCGTCCAGCGCCTCAATGGCCTCCTGCATCTTCTGGCCGCGCTCACCCTCCTGAAAGCTCTCGGGCAGGGCCTCAAGCGCCTCCTGTTCTTCGTCGCGAACGTCCTGAATGATCTCTGCCGCCGCCTGTAGCGCGGCTTCGGCATCGCTGATCCTAGCGCGGGCTTCCTCGATCCGTTTGCGCCTGTCCTTGTTCATATCCTCTGCTCCCTCTTGGTCTGGACCCAGCGCACCAGTTTCAATTCGCAGTCGCCATATCGTTTCTTCACGATGTAGCGGACGCCATGCCCGACCCGGAAACCCCGTTCCAGAACCTCCCGTTTTTCCGCTTCGGTCAGCTCTGCATAGGTTAACGGGGCGGACTGGTTCGATATGTGATCTGTCATCACTGCTTTGCCTCACAAGCCATTCATGCATTGCATGTCTTACACAATGCTTGAAAATATGCAATACACGCATTGCATGTAATGCATAAAAGCGTTTAAACGCCTACATCGGATCTCGGCCAATCCTCGAAAAGGTCGAGCTGCGCGGCGCGCGCAGCCTGCTCGCGCGCCTCGGCGATACGGGCCGCAAGCCATGCCTTCTGTTGGCCGATCCCAAGCCCCTCCATAGGGACGCGCGCGCGATCGGCCGCATAGTCGAGCAAAGGCGTGCGATAGTGCCTGCCCGCCAGAAAGATTAGCTCGCCCGCGAAGCGGCGGCCCAGCGCCTTATCGATCTGTGTAGCGACGCGCTCGCCCCATGCTCGCCGCCCACGCGCGCCCAAGACGGAAAGCGTGGTGTCATAGGGATCAATGCGGCTGCTCGGCCGCAACAGACCATGCTCGGCCGAAAGGATGAACCAGCGGCATCCTGTGCTTTCGACATAGGCGCGAGCCTTTTTGAACCAATCGGATTGATAGAGGTCCGCCGCACGCCTGCGTCGATCAGCCTTTTGGGCAACGCAGCTCACAAGATAGACCGCGTTGCTCACTGCCCTTCCTTTTCCGGCACAAGCGCGGGGTCGAGGCCAGCAACAAGGCGCTGCGCGACCTGTTCAACTTCGCTTTTGGAAGCGGAGAGGGTGCAATCCGAGGCGAGGAACATCGAACCATAAGGGGAAGGGTTGAGGACCAGGACACGCCACGCCTCGCGCCTAATCTCCGATTGCATGGTTTCATTCTCATCGGTGAGCGCGGACCAGAAACGCAAATCAGGCACGGTGCTGATGTCGATCCAGTCGCCTTTATGGGCGCTGATCGTGAAACCGCCTACCGTCAGGTTCATCATCGGCGGATAGGAGGGCCGTTTTGCAACGACGTTCCGTCGCGCCCTCGCATCCGCCTGCTTCCGGTCGAGTTCGGCAATGCCAGCGGCAAGCGCAGCGATGACGGAATCTGTCTGTGACGGGGCCATGTAACCCAGCGCCTTCGCGCCGGACATGGCTAAATCATGGAGCGCCCGCGCCTCGCGAAGGGTTAGCGTCGCGCGCAACGCGCTGGACATCGCCTGTGTCTTCATTGCTGGGTCGCGTCCCTCGCGCCAATGAAGCTGCCACGCCCGTTTCGGAACTGCCCGACGACATTTCCACCATCCCAAGCACCGGATAGAATGCCCTTGCGGTTGATCCCGGCAACGGGACGGGTCCGGGCTGCGAGAAGCCGCGCGCGGCGGGTGTCACGATCAAGGCTGCGAAGGGGTGTCACTGGTCGTTCTCCAAATCTGCGATGTGGTCGGAAAGGTGATAGGCGAGAAGCTGACGCCCCCATGTCTGCGGGATCGACTTGCGGGGAACTTCGTGGGTGACGCTTGGCCCGCCGAACAGGTCGGCTTGCGTCCCGATAATCTTGAGCGCCGGAATATAGCGCGGCTCGCGGATGCAATGACGTGCCATGTCTTATGTCCCTTTCTTAAAATCGCCCTGCGGCGATGGCATCGGCCATCGGCGACACGGACGCCCAAGAACGCCGGGGGATTGGGGGCAGCGAGAATCTGCCAGAGTGGTGCGGGCGCAGCAAAGCGAGCCACGGTCGGGCTGATTGTCGTTGCTGGGAAAGGGGGCGGAGCGCCCCTTTCCCGCTGAATAAATGACACGCCGGCCTTGACCGGCTCCGCTTCATGTTGTGTTTTCGCCCCATGGCGAACCGAGAAATAAAGCTTGATGCTATCGCAGAAGCATCCGCGCTGTTCGGAAGAAATTTTCGCGAGGCGCGCCAAGCCGCTGGCCTGTCGCAACAGGCCGTTCATGCCGAAACCGGCTTGGCTCAATCGTTTATTTCGGATGTCGAGAGGGGGAAAAGCACGATCTCGCTCGACAATGCTGCTTACTTGGCGAATTGCGTCCGCGTCCCCCTTTGGAAACTGCTCGAAGACTAAAGCACCTCTCGATCCACACGCCGCCAAGATCGCCCAGGGCGATACCTCGCTATGCATGAGGGGGCCTTTCATCGGCGAGGCCAATCCACAGGATGCGCCGCGTCAAATAGGTGTCCCACGGCACGCGCGAGGGTTCATCGCTATCGTGGCGGTGATAGCTGATCTGGAACCGGAACGTGGTTCCCTCGATCTCGAAAAAGCCCGCGCGCTGCTCACCGCTGGGATCGCTGTTATGGCCAAAGTCGCAAAAAGCGGCGAGGGCATCATGCAGCAACCCATGAAGGCCAAGATTCGTTGTGAGATACAGGCGCGGCTCCGGCTGATCCGGCAACGGCGCAAAGAATGGCGATAGCCACAGGAGCACACCGGGAGAGTGGATGCGCTCGCAGCGCGCATAGGGGTTGTTATGCTCGCGCGCGAGCCGGTTGAAATAGACAGTGCGCGCGTGCCGGTCCTCGGCACTGATATGCGGATAGTCTTCGGGCGCGGCCGTGGCCTGTGCGCCTTCGACCTTCATAAGGTGCAACAGGCAAGAACTGGTGGCAGGGCCGGTCCAGCGCCGCCAGCGATCGGCGATGCTTTCGCGGACATGGCGGGGAAGGCCGTAATAGTCTGCCCGCATCTCTCGCCACTGGCGGGCGATGAAGGCGCGCCGATCGCGCGCCGCGTTCATCGCGGAAACCTCCCGCCGTTCCATCTCGTCCGCCGCGCTGATCTGCGCGGCGGCTGTCGCGTCGGCAAAGAGAGGAAGCGCCTCGATCTGGCGGCGCTTCTTCCTTTCAAAAGCCGCGATCTTGCGCGGCGTTACAGCATAGCCTTCTGGCCGTGGGGTGCGCTGAAACCGCATGGTCAGAACGCGAATGCGGCTTGGCCGCTCGCCTCGGTGTAGATCGCACTATCGCCCGCTGCATAGCGTTCGCGCCCCAGCTCGGACCATTGCAGATGGCCAGAACGATCATGACGGAACCATCCGTCCTCGATGCCGTGAATCATGCCCCACGCCACGTCTTCCGCACACAAACGACCATGATTGATCGGCCAATGCTCGCTGCCGGTGTCCTGACGGCAAGGGCTGGGGGCGCTGAAAGCGAGAATGGCCGCGCTGCGTTCGTCGGGTTCGGTCGCCCCTACCTCGCGCATGATCTCGCGCGCCTCGGCCGTGGTGATGTAGCCTGCGGCCTTCTTGTCCTCATGATGCGAATAGCGGCAACCATAGGCGACGGCCCGCATGATGCAGCGCGGTTCGGTAAAATCCTGCGTATCCAGCAATTCGCGCCATTTCCCGGCGCTAATGAGGTCCACGGCGTGCCACCAGCGGGCGGTTGGCGCTGTCGTGTAGCCGTAGCGGTTCGGCGCCCCGTTCCGGTCGATCTCGACGCCTAGAACCGCCTCGACGTGCAACACATAGGGATGGTCGGCCAGCAAGGGGTGACGAAGGCCAATCTTGCGAGGCTGACCTCCATCGGGGCGGCAAACCTCGATCGGAAACCCAAACATGCGTGAAGGGAGATTCCACGGCGCGGGCAGAGGAAAATCGCGCGGAACCGACAAGGCATGGTTGATGTCGAGAAGGTATAGATTGGGCGCGAAGCCCTTTTCCACCAGCGTTTCGCCAAGCGTATCGGAAGTCTGATTATCCATGGCCTTAGTCCTCGATCTCGATTTCGCTGATCGCGGCCCATGGAAGGCAATAGTTATGGCCTTGGCATTCAATAGCGATGCCGATGTCATCCACGTCATAGACGCCAGACCGGGGATATGACTGATAGTGTGAAGTGATCGTGACCGTAACGCTGTCGGTGCGCTCGGCCAGTAGCTTGCGGAGATATTCCAGCATTTCCCTTCCTTTCTTAAAATCGCCCTGCGGCGATGGCATCGGCCATCGGCGACACGGACGCCCAAGAACGCCGGGGGAATGGGGGGCAGCGGGAATCTGCGGGAGTGGTGCGGGCGCAGGGAGCGGAGCGAGTGAGCCACGGTCCTGCTGATTGTCGTTGCTGGGGAAAGGGGGCGGCGCGCCCCTTTCCACGCCTGACAAACTGACATGCAGGCGCTTGCGCCGGCACCGATCACGAAGGCCATTATGATCCGAGAAAATTGGATTGCCGGGATCACCTGGGTAAGACCTCGCCTTGCGGATGAACGCTACGACTGAGAACGGCGGAGCAATATTCGACCACGGTAGCGGCGGGATAGTCCTGCTGCGGGCGGCGTAAAAGTCGTCCACCTTGAAGCCTTTCTGCCGAGTCAGGGAGGTGTGGGGATCTACAGCGTGGAACTTTATCTTCAGGTCCGTCTGGCTTGCGCGGATGGCATGAGCCAACGGGCGGCGGCGAAGCGTTTCAATGTGTCGCGCGAAACGGTACGCAAGATGCTGTCGTTTTCATCGCCGCCGGGTTACCGGCGCCAGTCCGTACCGCAGCGCCCGAAGCTGGACGGGTTTGTGGCGATCATTGATGGATGGCTTGAGGGTGACCGCAGTGTCCCGCGCAAGCAACGCCATACGGCGAAGCGGGTATTCGACCGTTTGCGCACCGAGCATGGTTTCACCGGCGGCTATACGATCATCAAGGATTACATCCGGGAGCGCGAACAGCGCAGCCGGGAGATGTTCGTGCCGCTGGCGCACCCTGCGGGAGATGCGCAGGCCGATTTCGGGGAAGCGCTGGTGGAGATCGGCGGGGTGGAGCAGAAGGCCTACTTCTTCGCGCTCGATCTGCCGCACAGTGATGCCTGCTATGTGCGGGCCTATCCGGCGGCGGTGGCGGAGGCCTGGGTGGACGGACACGTGCATGCCTTCGCGTTTTTCGGCGCGGTACCGCGCTCGATCGTCTATGACAACGATCGCTGCCTTGTGACGAAGATCCTGCCCGACGGCACGCGGCAGCGTGCCACGCTGTTCAGCGCTTTCCTGTCACATTACGTGATCCGCGACCGCTATGCTCGCCCGGGCAAGGGGAACGAGAAAGGCAATGTGGAGGGGCTGGTAGGCTATTGCCGGCGCAACTTCATGGTGCCGATCCCGAAGTTCCCGACCTGGGAGGCGTTCAACCTGTGGCTGGAGGAGCAATGCCGCAAGCGCCAGCAGGACAAGGTGCGCGGGCAGAGCGAGACGATCGGTGAGCGGCTGCAGCGCGATCTCGCGGCCATGCAGCCTCTGCCCGCTACACCCTTCGAGGCCTGCGATCAGAAAGGCGGGCGGGTCTCCTCGCAATCCCTGGTGCGCTACAGGACCAACGATTATTCGGTTCCGGTGGCCTGGGGCCATCAGGAGGTCTGGATCAGGGCCTATGTCGATGAGGTGGTGATCGGCTGCCGCAGCGAAGTCATCGCCCGTCATCCTCGTTGCTATGCCCGCGAGGAGGTTGTCTTCGACCCGCTCCATTATCTCCCGCTGATCGAGCAGAAGATCAACGCATTCGACCAGGCTGCGCCTTTGCAGGGCTGGGACCTGCCCGAAGCGTTCACGACACTGCAGCGGTTGATGGAAGGGCGCATGCACAAACATGGCAGGCGCGAATATGTGCAGGTACTGCGCCTGCTGGAAACGTTCACCCTCGCCGATCTCCAGGCGGCGGTCGAACAGGCCATCGATCTTGGCGCCATCGGCTTCGATGCCGTCAAGCACCTCGTCCTGTGCCGGATCGAACGCGTACCGCCCAGGCTGGACCTGGACGTCTATCCCTTCCTGCCACGCACCACGGTCGAGAAGACCTTTGCCAGAGCCTATCTGAGCCTGCTCTCCGACCGGCAGGAGGCCGCATGAGCGATCAGGCCCCGGAGATCCTTCTCGCTCACCATCTCAAGGCGCTCAAGCTGCCTACGTGCCTGCGTGAGCATCACAAGCTCGCGCGGCAATGTGCCGCTGAAGGCGTCGATCATATCCGCTTCCTCGCCCGCCTCGTCGAGATGGAAATGATCGACAGGGAGCGTCGCATGGTCGAGCGGCGCATCAAGGCCGCGCGCTTCCCCGCCGTCAAAAGCCTCGACAGCTTCGACTTCGCCGCCATCCCCAGGCTCAACAAGATGCAGGTGCTCGAGATGGCGCGCTGCGAGTGGATCGAGCGGCGTGAGAACGCCATCGCTCTGGGGCCATCAGGCACCGGAAAGACGCACGTAGCGTTGGGGCTCGGACTGGCAGCATGCCAGAAAGGACTGTCGGTGGGCTTCACCACCGCGGCAGCGCTGGTCAGCGAAATGATGGAGGCCCGCGACGAGCGCCGTCTTCTGCGCTTCCAGAAGCAGATGGCCGGATACAAGCTGCTCATCATCGACGAACTGGGCTTTGTGCCGCTCTCCAAGACCGGCGCCGAACTGTTGTTCGAGCTGATCTCCCAGCGTTACGAACGCGGCTCCACCTTCATCACCAGCAACCTGCCCTTCGACGAATGGACCGAAACCTTCGGATCTGAGCGTCTCACAGGCGCGCTCCTCGATCGCCTGACCCATCACGTCAGCATCCTCGAGATGAACGGCGAAAGCTATCGCCTCGCGCACAGCCGGGCCCGCAAGGCCAAAACCAGACCCTGAAAATTACACCAATGCCGGGGGGAGTGGCCCTCGGGCTACGCCCTCACGCCACTCCCCCCGGCATGTAACACGATGGCCTGGTTTTACGCCGCCGAATGGCCGACTTTTGCTCCGCCGTTGACAACAGGAAGAGAATCGCAGATGAGTGGATCGCAGCTCGACAGGCGAGCATTGCTGGGTGGGCTAACCCTGTCGCTGGCCGACAGGACAGCGCTGATCCGCCGCTGGGTGGCGGCAGGCGCGCCCAATAATTGAATAGGAGAGAGAACCGATGCTCAAGGCCATGGTCCTGTTGAAACGCCGTCCGGACCTGACCGTCGCGCAGTTCCGCGAGATCTACGAAACCGGCCACGCCAAGCTGGGCGAGCGCCTGCTGACCGGGCGCGCGGTGCGCTATATGCGGCGCTATCTCAACGGCATTCCCAATCCCGTGACGGGCGTACCGGAGGAAACCGAATACGACGTCGCGACGGAAATGTGGTTCGCGGACCGGGAAAGTTTCGAAAGCGCAATGGCCATGCTGGGCACGCCCGAGATCATGGCAGAAGTCGCCGCGGACGAGGAAACCCTGTTTGACCGCTCGCGCAATCGCTTCTTCACGCTGGAGGAGCGCGAATCTGCCTGTGTGGCGGAAGCGGCGGAATAATCCGGATCCGCCTCCTGTGGGGGAGGGATTCCAGTGCTAGGCGTCTGCCAGCATCGTGCTGTTGCTTGCAGCCACCCCGTTCGTCGTCAGCCTGCTTGGCCGGTGACGCCTGGCCCCGGCAGGACTGTCTTCCCGATGATGGCCGCTTTCTCCCCAAGCCGTATGATTGTTCAAAAATGCGAAATGAAGTGAAGCGTTTGCTGAATTAATATTATCGATTGCCAGCATTCAAGCCAGCTTCAAAAAATGCTTGCTTCAAACATGACCAGGTCCAGGCAGCCTTAATTTGAAGGATGATTGGTGCTTTCAAAAGCTCTGAACACAATAAGCTTCTTTTAATCTTACTTTGCCCAGCTGGCAGCCGCCGGTTCGAGCGTTTCCAGAAATTCGGCCGCACTGTTACGATACGCATCGCGGACCTCGGGTTTCATCCGATCCCAGTTAGCATACATGTTGACCATGCGACGGTTACGGCGAAACCGCTGTTCGTGTCGTGCTAGAAAATCCCAATAGAGCGCATTGAACGGACAGGCTCCATAGCCGGTCTTCTTCTTCACGTCATAGCGGCATGAACCGCAATGATCAGACATACGGTCGATATAAGCGCCGCCGCCGGCATAGGGCTTGGTCGCCAAACGCCCACCGTCTGCGTGCTGGCTCATGCCCAAAACATTGGGCAATTCCACCCATTCAAAGGCATCGGCATAGACGACAAGGAACCAATCGGCCACCTCCTGCGGGCGTACGCCGGCCAGCATGGCAAAGTTGCCAAGAACCATCAGCCTCTGGATATGGTGGGCATAGGCATGATCGTGCGTGTTGCGGATCGCTTCGGCAAGACACAGCATATCGGTCTTGCCGGTCCAATAGAATTCCGGAAGCGGGCGAGTCGCCTGTAACGCATTGGCGTCCGCGACATCGGGCATTTCGAGCCAGTAATAGCCCCGCACATATTCGCGCCAGCCGATGATCTGGCGAATGAAGCCCTCCGCCGCGTTCAAGGGCACATCGCCGCGCGCATAAGCATCGGCGGCCGCTTGCGCGATCTCCAACGGTAACAACAGGCCCAGGTTCAGTGCAGGACTGAGCCAGCTGTGATAGAGCCAGTCCTGACCGGTCACCATCGCATCCTGATAAGTGCCGAAGTCAGGCAGCGCGGTCCGGATGAAATGCCCCAGCGCCCGCCGGGCCTGAGCGGCGGTAACTGGCAGGGCGAATTTATCGAGGATGCCAAAGTGCGCGCCGAAGCGATCCTCCACGAGCGCGATCACATCCAAAGTGATCTCATCAGGCGTAAAATGCATCGGCTCGGGATAGTTCAGCCCACGCTTCGGGGGTGCCCGGTTTTCCTTGTCGAGGTTCCACTGGCCACCCTCGGGTTTGCCGTCATCCGTCATGAGAAGGCCGGTCTTGCGCCGCATCTCGCGGTAGAAGAATTCCATGACGAGGTCGTTGCGGGCCTGTGCCCAGGTCTGGAATTCCAGAATGTCGCAGAGAAACCTGTCGTCAGTGAGGACCTTGACCGGGATGCCGAATGTAGCTGCCCATCCGTCGATCATGACCTTGACGCGCCATTCGCCAGACTCGACCATACGAATGGCGGAGGCCCGGTGACGCGCGACGGCACGGCGGACTTCACCCGTAAAGCTGCCGCTGTTTTCCGCGTCGTCGATTGCAATGTAGTCGACCGACCAGCCTGCTTCCCGCAGTTCTTCGGCGAAATGGCGCATGGCGGAAAAGATCAGGGCGATCTTGCGCTTGTGATGGCGCACATATGTCGCCTCCTCCATCACTTCCATCATCAGGATAACCGCATCCGCTGGGTTCACGCCGCGCAGCGAAGCAAGTTCGTGGCTCAGTTGATCGCCAAGTATGGGAATGATGACCGTCATGGCGGCGTGTTATCTCCGATTGCCTGACCCGATCAATTCCGAGCTGACGAATGCCTGAAAACCGATGTTGTTGCATCTCACTATGTGATCTGGAATGCATTTCAGCATGCCGACGATCACGCCTTGGACCGAGCACATGTCCAGGGCGGCAACGCTGAAGGAACTGCGGAGTTGCTCGGTGGTTCTGCTTGGCGGAACATCCATGGGCCAACGGAGAACAACAGTGAGCGAACCGAAAGATCCGAACACGCTTCTGGTCAATGCCAAAGCCGATGGCCTTAATGTCCGGTCGCGCGATGGCGATCGTCTCGGGCACATATATGCCTATATGGTCGACAAGCGTAGCGGGCAAACCAGCTATGCGGTGCTGAGCCTTGGAGGCTTCCTCGGCATGGGCAAAAGCTTCTACCCCCTGCCATTCGGCCTGCTAGCGTATGATGCTGTCGACGACGTCTATGTGGTCACCGTCGATCGCCGTGTTCTTGAAGGCGGGCCCAGCTGGGCAAACAACGCGCCAGAATTCAACCAGGCATATGCTGACAGGGTGTCCAGCTACTACGGCGTGGATCCTGTTAACGTCTCCCGTAGTTGATGCCTTCCGATCCCGGACAAATTAGACCAGCGCCGACCGAAGGGGTGCTCGTTGTCAACGTCCATTCCCGTAAGGGGGAGAAGCTGTTTGACGAGGTATGCAGCCAGCTCAGGATTGCAGGGGTTCGCCTGTCAGAAGCACACGCAGTTCATGATCCCGATGATTTTGTCCCGACGGTAAAGCGGGCAGTCGAAAACGGTGCGCCAATGATCATCGTGGGTGGCGGCGACGGGTCACTTTCATCCGCGATCGACGAATTCGTCGGCCATGACAGCGTGTTTGCGTTGCTCCCGCTGGGTACAGCTAACAGCTTTGCCCGGACACTGGGCATCCCGCTCGATCTAGAAGGCGCAATCCGCACGATCACCACCGGGCGTAGGCGACGAGTGGACCTGGGCGTCATCAACGGCGATTATTTCGTCAACGCTGCTGCTCTGGGTCTGTCGCCATTGATAGGCGATACTGTGCCACATAAGCTCAAGCGCTACCTTGGTCGGCTGGGTTATCTCATCTGGGCGGTATGGTGCCTGATGCGTTTCCGTCCCTTCAGGCTGAAAGTGGACAATAACGGACAAAATACGACCATCTGGGCAACCGAAGTTCGGATTCTTAATGGCCGGTTTCACGGCGGGGTCGAAATTGAGAACGGCGGAGCAATATTCGACCACGGTAGCGGCGGGATAGTCCTGCTGCGGGCGGCGTAAAAGTCGTCCACCTTGAAGCCTTTCTGCCGAGTCAGGGAGGTGTGGGGATCTACAGCGTGGAACTTTATCTTCAGGTCCGTCTGGCTTGCGCGGATGGCATGAGCCAACGGGCGGCGGCGAAGCGTTTCAATGTGTCGCGCGAAACGGTACGCAAGATGCTGTCGTTTTCATCGCCGCCGGGTTACCGGCGCCAGTCCGTACCGCAGCGCCCGAAGCTGGACGGGTTTGTGGCGATCATTGATGGATGGCTTGAGGGTGACCGCAGTGTCCCGCGCAAGCAACGCCATACGGCGAAGCGGGTATTCGACCGTTTGCGCACCGAGCATGGTTTCACCGGCGGCTATACGATCATCAAGGATTACATCCGGGAGCGCGAACAGCGCAGCCGGGAGATGTTCGTGCCGCTGGCGCACCCTGCGGGAGATGCGCAGGCCGATTTCGGGGAAGCGCTGGTGGAGATCGGCGGGGTGGAGCAGAAGGCCTACTTCTTCGCGCTCGATCTGCCGCACAGTGATGCCTGCTATGTGCGGGCCTATCCGGCGGCGGTGGCGGAGGCCTGGGTGGACGGACACGTGCATGCCTTCGCGTTTTTCGGCGCGGTACCGCGCTCGATCGTCTATGACAACGATCGCTGCCTTGTGACGAAGATCCTGCCCGACGGCACGCGGCAGCGTGCCACGCTGTTCAGCGCTTTCCTGTCACATTACGTGATCCGCGACCGCTATGCTCGCCCGGGCAAGGGGAACGAGAAAGGCAATGTGGAGGGGCTGGTAGGCTATTGCCGGCGCAACTTCATGGTGCCGATCCCGAAGTTCCCGACCTGGGAGGCGTTCAACCTGTGGCTGGAGGAGCAATGCCGCAAGCGCCAGCAGGACAAGGTGCGCGGGCAGAGCGAGACGATCGGTGAGCGGCTGCAGCGCGATCTCGCGGCCATGCAGCCTCTGCCCGCTACACCCTTCGAGGCCTGCGATCAGAAAGGCGGGCGGGTCTCCTCGCAATCCCTGGTGCGCTACAGGACCAACGATTATTCGGTTCCGGTGGCCTGGGGCCATCAGGAGGTCTGGATCAGGGCCTATGTCGATGAGGTGGTGATCGGCTGCCGCAGCGAAGTCATCGCCCGTCATCCTCGTTGCTATGCCCGCGAGGAGGTTGTCTTCGACCCGCTCCATTATCTCCCGCTGATCGAGCAGAAGATCAACGCATTCGACCAGGCTGCGCCTTTGCAGGGCTGGGACCTGCCCGAAGCGTTCACGACACTGCAGCGGTTGATGGAAGGGCGCATGCACAAACATGGCAGGCGCGAATATGTGCAGGTACTGCGCCTGCTGGAAACGTTCACCCTCGCCGATCTCCAGGCGGCGGTCGAACAGGCCATCGATCTTGGCGCCATCGGCTTCGATGCCGTCAAGCACCTCGTCCTGTGCCGGATCGAACGCGTACCGCCCAGGCTGGACCTGGACGTCTATCCCTTCCTGCCACGCACCACGGTCGAGAAGACCTTTGCCAGAGCCTATCTGAGCCTGCTCTCCGACCGGCAGGAGGCCGCATGAGCGATCAGGCCCCGGAGATCCTTCTCGCTCACCATCTCAAGGCGCTCAAGCTGCCTACGTGCCTGCGTGAGCATCACAAGCTCGCGCGGCAATGTGCCGCTGAAGGCGTCGATCATATCCGCTTCCTCGCCCGCCTCGTCGAGATGGAAATGATCGACAGGGAGCGTCGCATGGTCGAGCGGCGCATCAAGGCCGCGCGCTTCCCCGCCGTCAAAAGCCTCGACAGCTTCGACTTCGCCGCCATCCCCAGGCTCAACAAGATGCAGGTGCTCGAGATGGCGCGCTGCGAGTGGATCGAGCGGCGTGAGAACGCCATCGCTCTGGGGCCATCAGGCACCGGAAAGACGCACGTAGCGTTGGGGCTCGGACTGGCAGCATGCCAGAAAGGACTGTCGGTGGGCTTCACCACCGCGGCAGCGCTGGTCAGCGAAATGATGGAGGCCCGCGACGAGCGCCGTCTTCTGCGCTTCCAGAAGCAGATGGCCGGATACAAGCTGCTCATCATCGACGAACTGGGCTTTGTGCCGCTCTCCAAGACCGGCGCCGAACTGTTGTTCGAGCTGATCTCCCAGCGTTACGAACGCGGCTCCACCTTCATCACCAGCAACCTGCCCTTCGACGAATGGACCGAAACCTTCGGATCTGAGCGTCTCACAGGCGCGCTCCTCGATCGCCTGACCCATCACGTCAGCATCCTCGAGATGAACGGCGAAAGCTATCGCCTCGCGCACAGCCGGGCCCGCAAGGCCAAAACCAGACCCTGAAAATTACACCAATGCCGGGGGGAGTGGCCCTCGGGCTACGCCCTCACGCCACTCCCCCCGGCATGTAACACGATGGCCTGGTTTTACGCCGCCGAATGGCCGACTTTTGCTCCGCCGTTGACAGCTACGACCGCCTTCGTCGCAAAAAATCGCTTTCAGCACGCACGAACGCAGCCGTTTGGGCGCTGCCCAAGCCGCTTGCTCCCGCTGGGGAGCATTCGTCCCGGCAAAGCCGGGGCGTCCAGCGGCGCCGCTAGCGCTGGTGTTTGGGGGTGGGTGTGACATTGCAGTTATCGCGCCGTCAGGCGTCAGCGCGTTGGCCGACTTAGGCCAACTCCTTTTGTCCTAATATATATAGAATCTAGGAGCGGTTGCGGATCATTTTGAGACTCACGCTCCTGCCTGTCGAGCGATGCGCCCAGCTTCGCCAGCGCCTTGGCGAGCGGGCCTTGCAGCAGTTCGTTGGCGAGGTCTTCACGGGACAGACGCGACAACATGGCATCCGTATCGGCCGCTCGATCGGCAAGCCGCTGCAATTCGTCATCGGGAAGCGGCGAGGGCCTTAGCCAGCGAGGAATGAATTTCATGACCCGTTCGGGCAGGAGAACCCGATAGGCGTTCGAGGTCTGCTCGTAGCGCGGCCCCGGCTCGTCGCTCGCCACGCGGACGAAACGGCGCTGCCGGACAAGGAAGCCGATGGCTTCAAGAACGGACAGGGCACGCGCGACGGTCGCACGCCCCAAGCCGGTCTTCTCGGCCAGGTCATTGTAGCTGGGAAATATCCGGCCATGACAGACGCGGGCGAGCGTCAACAAGCGCTCGTAAACGTCGATCGCGCTGCGCGTGAGCGACGCTAGCAGGCGCTCGCTGGCGGATAGGCTGCGCCCTTCTGCCAGCGCCGCGCGACGCAGGTTCTTCCCTGCAATCAAGGTCTGCTTGGCGATCCGCAAGAGCCTGTCGGTTTCTCCCGGCGCTGGGGCCGCAAAAAAAGCTTCCTCGAACGTCCCGGCCTCGATGCTGTCGCGCAGCACATGCTGGCCGGTGCGATGTGGCGCGCCCGATTGCGCGGGCTTGCGCCGAATACGCACGCCGCGAAGCGCCGCCAAAGTGGCGTCGCCAATGGTAATAGCTTCCATATTCCATCCTCCGTTAGGAGGCTGGGACCGGGCAAAATGATAGCGTGGCGCGAAACGCGCATCCCTTGATCTGGGGATCAGAAACCGCTACATAGGGTGAGTATTTGATATTTGTCCCTGTAGCGTCGCCAAACGCTGTAGCGGTTTTTTGGGGATGCCCGGCCTTAGCGCCGGGCTTTCCTTTATCTGGTCACAGCCCAAGCTCCTGTTTGTGGTCGAACGCAGCGCGCAAGACAGTCTCAAGCGCCGCTGATCGGTTCTTCAATCCTCTCTCCGCCTGAATGGCGTCGAGGACCGCGAGATAGTCTTTGCGAACCATGAAAGAGGCGGTAGCGACGCCCTGGGCGGCGGCACGATCGCGCGCGCGCTTGGTCGCCTCACGAGTAATTCTCCGTTTTTCACGCGCCTGCGCCTCCCGATCTGCGGGCGACACAGGTTCAAGTTGAAAGTCCGGTTGATTCGACTCCATGACGATTCAATATAGCATGGCTGCGGATAGAGCAATCACATGTGAGACATTGCGAGCAGTTATAAGAAAGGGGGCTATTGCCCCCCTTTCCGCTGTTCGCTTTTCCACCGTTTGAAACTCCGATCGCCGGCAATGAAGCTGCGGAGCATGTGCGGAATCAGTGTCTCGATCTCGACGACTTCGCCATAGGCGTCCTTGTAAGCGGCCCCGTAGCGGTCCATCTCAGCCGCCAACTCGGCATCAAGCGTGACGCTGATTTTGCGCTGCGCGCCGGGTGTGCCGATCTTGGGCAAGTTCAAGGCCGTATTCTTCGACATTTATTAGTCCTTCTTCAGATAATGCCGGACCGCCGTGCTGATAAACGACGACTGTGTTGTCAGGTGGCGGAAGCGAATAACCATCTCGGCGGCATCCTCTTCCAATCTGACGGAAAGGGGATCAACGCCGCCTCGGCGCGGATGAGCAGCAAAAACAATATCTTCTCCTGCATCTATCCGCCGCGTGAGCGCCTTGACCGCCTCGCTGTAAAACTCGCTGACGGTTATCGTGCGCCCTTCGCGCGCGCTCCGTTGTAGAACCGCCTGCCTAACTTGATCGTGTAGACCCGTTGGTAATGTGATACCCATTTGCACTTGAGATTTAGCCATTCCTTGAACTCCTTGCGGCCGCGCCCCTTATGGCGCGATCGCAAGGATTGCGCGACTCTCTAGTCTCGGCGGTAGGGACGCAAAACCATGTCTTTGTTAACAAGGACACGGAGGCGGGCACCTGAGCGGATAGTAATGGTGGGCTGTCGATTAAGCTCCCGCGTGACGAATTGTTGCCCTGTGCGAGAAGCCTCCTGACTAAGAGCACCCCCGCCAGCAGTAACAAGCTGGTTATCACGCACGCCCGCGCTGTCCGCGTAAGCCCCGCCGATAGCGATTGCAGTGGAAAGAGTGACGCCGGTAAGCAGGCTCCCATAGTGATTATTGACGCGATCTTTGAGGCCAGCGGCCCCGGTTGCGTCCGTCCCTGACATACCGCCGATGTTGATGGAATCACCGTTGGGATAGATTACCCGATTCCACACGACCAACGCCCTGTTCTGCTTGTAGCTGACCTTGCTGTCATAGCGGCCGAACAGGCGCGCGCCCTGCGGGATGAGCAGGAATTTGCCCGTAACGTGGTCATAGACGTTCTCGGTGACGGTCGCGATCACGTCGCCGGGGAGGTCGGAATTGAGGGCAGTCACCAGCGCAGCGGGAATGACGGTCCCAGCCTTGACTTCATATGTCGAAATCGCCGCTTTGATCGGCGAGGCCAGATAATCGTCACCGATCCGCGCCGACTGAATGAATTGCTCCTTTTCGTGCTGCATATTCTGCCTGCCGGGGTCTTCGGGATCGGGGCCAGCGGGTGGCTCTCGCTCGCCCGCATCCCCAGCCCCAGCGCCGCCCTGGGCGTCGCCTCCCTGCATTCGTCCATCTGGGAACAGGACGCCGCCAGCGCGCGCCGCCATCTCCTGACGTATCGCCAGTTCGCGGGCCTGTTCCGCGCGCTGCTGGGCGGGCGTAAGCTGCCGTTGCTGCGGACGTTGCTGGGCATTGGGATCGCCCTGCGCTCCCTCCGCGCCTTCCTCGCCCACGGCGGGCAGAGTGGCATTGCCGGGGCCGCTTAGGTCGGGGCGCGTGTCGCCATAGTTTTCCGGCAAGTCGTCGAGGACGGGTTTCGCCATCTGCATCGCGGTTTCCTGTTCCTCCTTCTCTCCGCTGCCGGTGCTCTTGGGCAGGACGAACGCATAAACGATCCCGACGACGAACAGCATCGCGAGGGCAGAAACGCACCCTATGATGATGCTGCGCTTATAGGCCCAGTCGGCCCCAAGCTGCGATTTTGGCCAAGTCGGAGAACGTTTTGGGAACGTGGCATTCGGTATTGACGATGGAAATCATAGAAGAGGACAGTTCGCTCCATCATAGGGAGTGGGTTGATGGATCGGAGTATTCCGGGCGGGGATTTGATCGGACGATGGAGCCTGAGCTTTGCCGATATTGATTTTGTAAATTCGAAGCCGGCCCTGACGCGCCTTGGCCTCGCCGCGCAGCTGAAATTCTTCGCTTCCCTGGGGTTTTTCGCGATCGATCCCGGCTCAATCCCTACCGATGGCCTCTCGTATCTGGCCGAGCAACTCGGTGTCGAGGCTGGCGAGATAGCCGGTTATGACTTTTCCAGTCGGACAGCACGACGGCATTGTGCGGAGATCCTGATCCATCTTGGATATCACCGCATGAAGCGGGTGGATCGCGCGCAATTGACGGAATGGATTGCTGGCGAGCTGTGCCCGGGCGGCCAGTCGATCAATGCCATGCTTGAGCATGTTTTCCTGTGGTGCCGGGACCGGCGTATTTATGGGCCGTCGCGCAAGGAGCTTGAACGTGTCGTTCGCTCACAACGGCAAGATTATCTGGACACCTGGCTGATCGGAGCCAGTGATCGGCTTTCGTCAGATGCGGTGGCGTTATTGGAAGCCTCGCTTGCCGATCCGGACAGCTCGACCGGATTCAACAGGATGAAGGGTGACGCCGGACAGGCAACGCTCGACAACATTCTCGACGTGACCGAGAAACTCGCCTTTATCCAGAGACTTGATCTTCCCCATGATCTCCTGACGGCTACGGGCAAGCCATGGGTCGATCAGATTGTTCGCCGCGTTGCCGGTGAAAAGGCCTCGGAGATGCGCCGGCATGCGCCGGCGCGACAGCTCGGCCTTTATGCGATTTATCTAATGTCGCGGGAGGCGCAACTCACTGACGCGATGATCGACCTGCTGATCGAAACCGTTCACAAGATCGGAACGCGCTCGAAACGCAAGGTGGTGGGCGATATCGCGAAAGACATCGAGCGGGTCTATGGAAAGGAGCGCCTGCTGGTCGAGATCGCCAGCGCCTCGATCAATGAACCATCGGGGCGCATCTGCGATGTCATTTTCCCGATCGCCGGTAAGGCCAAGCTGGCGGCGATCGTCAAGGAGAGCCATGCGAAGGGCGCTCTGGACCGGCGCATCTACAAGGTGATGCGTGGTTCCTGGGCCAATCATTACCGGCGCATGCTGCCAAGCCTGCTTTCCGTACTTGAGTTCCGGTCGAACAACGCGGTGTGGCGGCCGGTCCTGGCGGCCCTCGACTGGATCAGGAGCAAGGTGGATGGCGGATGCCGCTTCGTGCCATTGCAGGATGTTCCGATCGATGAGGTGATTCCAGCGCGATGGCGCAGTTCCGTCATTGATGACGATGGGCGGGTAAACCGGATCAGCTATGAGCTTTGCGTCCTGACGCAACTGCGCGACCGCATCCGCTCCAAAGAAATCTGGGTGGTCGGGGCGGATCGCTATCGCAATCCCGATGACGATCTTCCCAAGGACTTCGAGATCAGGCGAGATGCGTACTATTCCGGCCTCAGCCTGACGCCAGATGCGCAGGCGTTTTGCGCCTCGATCCGGGAGGAGCTTGAACGGGAACTGTTGCTCCTCAATGCCAATATTCCACAAAACGACAAGGTCCGGCTCCTGTGGCGCGGCGACAACCGGATATCGATTACACCGTTCAAGCCCTTGCCCGAACCGAAGGGTCTCGCTTCGATCAAAAGCGAGATCGGTCAGCGCTGGCCGATGACCGGACTGCTGGACGTGTTGAAAGAGGCTGCTCTGGACACGGGATTGATGGATGCTTTCGAAACGTCGGCCTCGCGGGTTACCCTGTCGAAAGCAGCCTTGGCTCAGCGTCTTTTGCTGTGTCTCTATGGCTTGGGCACGAACGCCGGGCTCAAGCGGGTCGCTGGCGCAACACCCGATGTCAGTTACGAGGAATTGCTGCATGTCCATCGCCGTTTCATCCACGCGCCAGCGCTGAGGGAGGCGTGCGCGCGGGTAGCAAACGCGACACTGGCAATCCGCAATGCCGCAGTATGGGGAGATGCGGGCACGGCATGCGCGTCCGATTCAACGAAGTTCGGCGCGTGGGACCGCAACCTGATGACGGAATGGCACGCCCGCTATGGCGGCCGTGGCGTCATGATCTACTGGCATGTGGAGAAGCGCGCGACCTGCGTTTATTCCCAGCTCAAGCGGTGCTCTTCCTCGGAGGTCGCCTCCATGATCGAAGGCGTGCTACGCCATTGCACCGACATGGAAATCCAGCGCCAGTACGTCGATAGCCACGGCCAGAGCGCAGTCGGCTTTGCGTTCTGCCGACTCCTTGGATTTGAGCTTGCCCCGCGGCTGAAAGCAGTGGCACGCCAGAAACTGGCCCTTCCCCAAGCCGGCATGCGCACGCGGCTTTCCAATTTACTGCCGATCCTCTCCAGCCCGATCGACTGGGACGAGATCGAGCAACAATATGACGAAATGGTCAAATATGCCGCTGCCATGCAATCGCGCACCGCCGATCCGGAAGCGATCCTGCTCCGGTTTGCCAGAGCCGAAGTGATGCACCCGACCTACAAGGCGCTGAGTGAACTCGGCCGCGCGGTCAAAACAATCTTCCTATGCCGGTATTTGCGTCAGGAGGCATTCCGCCGCGAGATCCACGAAGGGCTGAATGTGGTTGAGAACTGGAACGGCGCTAATGGTTTCGTGTTCTTCGGCAAGGGCGGCGAGATCGCCACCAACCGCATCCATGAGCAGGAAATCTCCGTTCTGGCGCTACACCTCCTGCAAGCGTCGCTGGTGTATGTGAACACCCGCATGCTTCAGACCGTACTGGTTGAGCCGAAGTGGGCGGGGCGGATGACGCCGGAAGATTATCGTGGTCTCACGCCGTTGATCTACAGTGGCTCTGTTGCAAAGATTGGCGGCAGTCAGAGGTAGGCTGTCGCTCTGCGCCGATCAGGCGGCTGCTGCGAAATGGTGGTTGAGCATGCCCATGGCCTCCGTCAGCGCCGAGGGCCCAATGCCAAAAGCTCTCTCCACAAGGCGCACCTCGCCCCTGATGCCGGGCTGCAGGCACCAGGGGCGAGCCTGTCCTTTGCGCAGGGCTCGCATGACTTCGAATCCCTTGATCGTGGCATAGGCCGTGGGGATCGATTTGAAACCGCGCACCGGCTTGATCAGTATCTTGAGCTTTCCGTGATCGGCCTCGATCACGTTATTGAGATACTTCACCTGCCGGTGGGCCGTCTCCCGGTCCAGCTTTCCTTCGCGCTTCAATTCGGTGATCGCTGCACCATAGCTCGGCGCTTTGTCGGTATTGAGCGTGGCAGGCTTTTCCCAGTGCTTCAGGCCTCGCAGGGCCTTGCCCAGGAACCGCTTCGCTGCCTTGGCGCTGCGGGTCGGCGACAGGTAGAAATCGATCGTGTCGCCCCGCTTGTCGACTGCCCGGTACAGGTAGGTCCACTTGCCCCGCACCTTGACGTAGGTTTCATCCAGGCGCCAGCTCGGATCAAAGCCACGCCGCCAGAACCAGCGCAGCCGCTTCTCCATCTCCGGGGCGTAGCACTGGACCCAGCGATAGATCGTCGTATGGTCGACCGAAATGCCGCGTTCCGCCAGCATTTCCTCAAGGTCGCGATAGCTGATCGGATAGCGACAATACCAGCGCACCGCCCACAGGATCACATCACCCTGGAAATGGCGCCACTTGAAATCCGTCATCGTTCCGTCCGTCCAATCTCCGCCAAGCATGCTCAAGCTTCACGATTTTTGCAACAGAGCCCTCGGAACAGGGGCGGCGGCTCTTTGAGCTGGCGCTAGGCCCCGTGGCCCTGTCCTTCGTCGGCGCGACCGACAAGGAATCCATCGCCACCATTAAGGCCCTTGAAGCGGCCTATGGCCCGGCATGGGTCAACGAGTGGCTGGCCATCCGTGGCGTCGAATCCACCATCAATATCGGCCGCGCGGCGGCGGCCCCCTATACCTCGGAGAAGCTGCATGAGTCTGTTTGACAAGCTGCGGGGGCGGCGAGCTGCGGAAAGCGCCCCGGTTGATCCCAACCCCTACCTGAACGCGCGGCGGCAATGGAATGAGCATGTGGGCGGCATCGCTGCCTCGCGGCGCTTGTGGCAGACTATGGCAATCCTTTCGATGCTGATCGTCCTCGCCGCTGTCGGCGGCATCATAGCGATTGGCAGTCAGTCGAAATTCATCCCTTACGTGGTCCGCGTGGACTCGCTGGGGGACGCGATAGCGACCCAGCGGGCCGATGTGGCTTCGCCGGTCGATGCGCGCGTGGTGCAAGCGCAAGTCGGCTCCTTCATCCAGTCGGCCCGCATGGTGACGGCTGACGTTGAACTCCAAAAGCAAGCCATTTTCCGGGTCTATGGGATGCTCGCGCCGAACGATCCGGCGTTGGCAAAGATGACCGACTATCTCAACGGCAATCCCGACAATACGCCTTTCGCCCGCGCGGCGCGGGAAACCGTGTCGGTCGAAATCGCCTCGGTAATTCAGCAAACCAAGACCTCTTGGCAGGTCGATTGGACCGAGACGGAGCGCGATCGGCAAGGCCAGCCTATCCAGCCTCCGGCGAAAATGCGCGCGCTCGTCACGATCCGCGTTGCGCCGCCCAGCTCGGCCACCACGGAGGAACAAATTAAGCAAAACCCCTTGGGCGTGTTCGTCCAAGATTTCTCTTGGTCGCGCACACTCTGATGGGAGGGACAATCAACATGAAGAAGATCGCCTATTTCGCCGCCGCCCTCGCGGCGCTGCCTTCGATCGCGTCCGCGCAGGACGGCCCGCCGCTTCCCGACGACATGCCGCCCGCGAACGCGCCCATGCCTGCCGGTGGAGGGGCGCAAGTAGATCCCAATGCCTATATCAGCCCGCGCAATCCGAACCTGACGCGCACCCAGCGCGAGGGTCTGTCGATCGCGCGGCGCTGGCAGGCGGAAAGCGCCGAAGGCATCAAGCCGGTGCCGGGCACCGAAGGCGCGGTATTGTTCGCCTTCGGCACCTCCGAACCCTCCGTGGTCTGTGCTGTGCTGCAAATCTGCGATGTGCAGTTGCAGCCGGGCGAGAACATCAATTCGGTCAACGTGGGCGATAGCGCCCGCTGGCTGATCGAACCGGCCGTTTCCAATTCCGGGCCGAACGAAACCCAGCATCTTATCATCAAGCCGCTCGATGCGAACTTGAATACAACGCTGATCGTGACGACCGATCGCCGCACCTACCATATCCGGTTGGTGTCGCACCGGACGCAATTCATGTCGCGGGTGGCGTTCACCTATCCCGATGAAGCGCAAGCCAAATGGGCCGCTTTCCGCGCTCGATCGGACACGGCGCGCGCCGAAAACACGATGGCGGTGCCCGATGGCGCGCGCGGGACGGGCAGGGGAGGGAGCGAATATCTCTCCAATCTCGATTTCCACTATAGCGTTGACGGCCGCGCACGCTGGAAGCCCGTCCGGGTTTACAATGATGGCGTCAAAACCATCATCGAAATGCCGCACGCGATGGAGCAGACGGAAGCGCCATCGCTGCTGATCGTCCGGGCCGGGGGCAGCGTCTCCAAGGCGGCTGATACCTCCATCGTCAATTACCGGCTCCAAGATGGCCGCTACATTGTCGATCAGATTTTTGACCAAGCGGTCCTCATCTCCGGTGTCGGCAAGCGCCAAGAGCGCGTCACCATCACAAGGGGGGGCTGATCGTGCGCGGTGCGATTTTTGTATCAGTGGCTTTCCTGCTTACGAGCTGCGCGGGCGTTTCGCACCGGGACAGCTTCGCCGTTCCGGCTCCTCCCGATCAGGCCCAAGCCCTCGTTGACGATTCCGTGGCGGAGCTGGTGAAACTCTACCCGCCTGCGATTAGCCGGGTGCTGATCCCGACTACCGGGGGCGGGGCCTATGGTGACGGCTTGCGCTCCTCGATGCGCCAAGCAGGCTATGCGGTGATTGAGGCGGGCAAGGGCGTGAAGCCCGATCCTGCGGCCACGCCGTTGCGCTATTACGTCGATCAGCCAATTGCCGATTCCTACCGCGTGACGCTGCGGGTCGGCGCGCAAACTTTCTCCCGCATCTATGGCGTGGATGAAAAGGGTATCTACCCGTCTGCCGGGTGGGCGCTCGATCTGACCGGCGCAACGCCGGAGCTGATCGAACGGGCGAACCGGCCCGTAGCGCCTGCCGCACCTCCTCCCGTTCCGTCGCCCGTCGCCAGCACGCAACCCGGCTTCGGCAGCAATGGAACAGAGGCCGGAACGTGGTCTGTCAGCCTGACGGGCTTCTCCTCCGAAAGCGCAGCACGCGCCTATTGGCGCGCGACGGCGCGCCTTCGCCCTTCGTGGGCGAGCGTGACGCCGCGCTTTGTCCAAAACGGACGCTCTCACGGCATCCAATTCGGACAGTTTCAATCCAGCGCGACGGCGCGCGCCAAGTGCAAGGGCATCCGTGCCGCGCGCTGTGGCGTCGTCAAGGCCGGGTAAGGGGGTAGGTTTATGTCTGATGCTGATAGCATGTCGCCGGAAGCCTCGCCGGGCGGTGCAGCGGACGGGAACAGCGGGCGCTTGGTGACGGGAGTTCGCAGGGTCAATAATGCGCCGCTGCTGATCGTCCTCGGCATTGTGGCGCTGTTCATCGCCATCGTGGTGTCGATTATGATTGATCGCTCCTCGGACAATGCGGCGACCAAGGTTCAACCGGCTGTCGGTCAAAGCTCGGCCGATGTTGCGAACAAGGTTGCGGGGACCGCTCCAAGCGGTGCTGCGGAAGTGATGGCGAACGCGCCCCCGCTGCCGCCTGCCGATGGCATCCCGGTCGCGCCGGTCGATCCCAATGCGCCGCCAACCGTCACCGCCTCGCCAGCGCAACCCAACGGCCCCACGGCGGCCGATCTGCGCCGGGCACGCATGGAAGCGATACGCGAAGCACGCCTTGCCCAATTTGGCAGCGCCGTGCGCTCTCCTACCGCCCTGAAATGGCAGGACGGCCGCAATGGGGCATCCTCTGGCGCTGGCGGCATGAGTGGCGGCGCTGATCCGGCAACCCAGCTCGTCGCCCTGCAACAGCAAATGGCCGCTGCAATGGCGCAGGGCCGCCAGCCCTCGGCCTCCGACATTGCCACCCTTACGGCCCTGTCAAACCAAGTGGCCGGGGGAGGAGCCGGAGCCGGGCAGGGTGCCGCCAATGCCCGCCCGCCTGCCAACTATGGCCAGTTCGCCAACAATGCGGGTGGCAATCGCTGGGCCTCGAACAGCCAAGTAGAAGCGCCCTCCCGCTACCAGCTCCGCGCGGGCTTCGTAATTCCCGGCACGCTGATCTCCGGCATCAACTCGCAAATACCGGGGCAGATTGTCGCGCAAGTTTCCCAAAACGTGTTCGATACCGCGACGGGCCGCTATCTCCTGATCCCGCAAGGCTCCCGCCTTGTCGGCGCGTATGATTCCAACCCGGTCTTTGGGCAGACGCGCGCGCTCATCGCGTGGCAACGGATCATCTTTCCTGACGGCAAGGCGATCGACCTTGGCGCTATGCCGGGGTCAGACAGCGCGGGCTATGCCGGGTTCCATGACCAAGTGAACGCGCATTGGTTCCGTATCTTCGGCTCCGCTCTGCTTATGTCTGGTGTGACCGCTGGCGTAACCCTTAGTCAGCCGCAAACCGGCCTCAACGCCAATGGCACCATGTCCGCCAGCCAAGCCCTTAGCCAAGCTCTCGGCCAGCAGCTCGGACAGACCACGGCGATGATGATTGAGCGCAATCTGAACATATCGCCCACGCTGATTATCCGGCCCGGCTTCCGCTTCAATGTGGTCGTCGTGAAAGACCTCACATTTTCAAAGCCTTACCGCTCATTCGATTATTGACGCCAGATGAAAGGGAGCAAGCAAAATGAAGTCTCGAATTTTAGCCGCTAAAATTTCTTTGGCGATCACTCTCGCGCTGGCGGCCCCGTCCGCCAATGCGCAAATCTCGGTTATCGACGTTGCGAACGTCCGCCAGACAACCGTTTCCGCGCTGCAAAACGTCGCCACGGTGGCGAAGCAAATCCAGCAGTATCAGACGCAGCTACAGCAATACCAAAATATGATTCAGAACACGGTCGGCGCGCCGGTCCAGCTCTGGCAGCAGGCTACGCAAACGATCGACAGCCTCCAAGGGCAGGTCAATCAAATCAGCTCGTTCGCTCGTCAAGCTGGCGACGTGAACACCTACATGAATCAATTCAAAAATCCGTCTTACTATCAGACCAATGCTTGCACGTTCGGGAACTGCACGGCGGCGCAGCGCGCGGCGGCTCTGTCCGCTACTCGCGCCCGCACGACAAGCCAGATGGCCGCAAATGCCGACGCTATGAACGGCATCAACAGCGCCATGACAACGCTTGCGTCTGACGGCCAGCGCCTCGACCAGTTGCAGGCCAATGCCACGGGTGCGAGCGGGCAAATGCAAGCCCTGTCCTACGCCAATCAATTTGCGGCCCAACAAGCCAGTGAGTTGCAGAAAATTCGCGGCGTCCTGCTCGCGCAAAGCGCCGCGCTGACGGCTCAATCGCAATATCAGCTCGATCGCGATGCTGCGGCAACAGAGGCATCGGCCGCAATGCGGAAAACCAAACCGACGCCGATCGGAACCTATCAGAATTAAGGAAAGCCCATGCCGAAATTGCGTCAACTTATCGCCGCGTCCTGCTGCACCGCTACACTTCTTCTCGCGGCCTGCGGCAAGTCCGAGTCCGAACCGAAAACGATGCTCTATTACTCTCAACACCTAGACGAAGCCCGCGAGAAGGTCGCCCGATGCAAATCCGGCGTCGAAACCGACGCGGAGTGCCAAGAAGCGGGCAGCGCACTAGCGCACGAAACCAAGCCGACGCCGATCGGAACCTATCAGAATTGAGGATAGCACTATGAAGGCTCTGGCTCGCCTACACCTGTCCGCCTTGGGGGTGGCGCTCACGCTCGCCGCGACTCCCGCCTATGCGCAATCGCAAGGTATGCTCGATAATGTTCTGAACAAATATAAGAGCATGGCGGCGGCGTGGGCGAGCGTCTTCACAACGCACGCGACAATTCTATTCGGCACACTAGCGGCGGTCAGCCTCATTTGGACGTTCGGGGTAATGGCGTTGCGCCGCGCCGATCTTGGCGAATTTGCTTCGGAAGCAATTCGCTTCGCCATCTTCTGCGGCTTCTTCTGGTGGCTGCTCATCAACGGCCCGGCGATCGGCTTGGCGATCATTGAAGGGCTGCGCTCGTTGGGTGCGCAGGCATCCGGCCTGCCTAACAATCTCGCGCCATCGGGTATTGTGGACATTGGTTTCGACATTTTCCGCCAAGCTGTCGAAGCGTCCAGCGTCCTAACTCCGGTCGATTCCGCTCTTTCTATCTTGGTTTCACTGGGCATCCTGATTGTTTTGGCTCTCGTCGGCGTGAATATGCTGCTGCTGTTGGCCTCCGGCTATGTCCTCGCCTATGCCGGGGTTATCTTTTTGGGCTTCGGCGGCGCGCGGTGGACCAGCGATATTGCGCTGAACTATTTCAAAACGGTGGTCGCGGTGGGCGCGTCCCTGATGACGATGGTTCTTATCGTCGGCGTCGGCAAAACCTTCCTTGACCAATATTATGCCGCAACGGGCGAGGGTTCGTCTCTCCAAGATTTAGGGACCATGCTTGTCTTCGCGGTCGTCCTTCTGGCGCTCGTAAACAAGGTTCCCGCGATGGTCGGGGGCGTTATAAGCGGCGGCTCGATCCACGCGGCGGGCGGTATCGGAGCCTTTGGGGCAGGGGCCGCGCTGGGTGCTGCCGGGATGGCCGCTGGGGCGGCGGCCACGGGTGGAGCTATGATCGCTGCTGGCGCGATGAACGCTGCGGGTGGAGCCAGCGCGATCAAGGCCGCCTTCGCTGCCGCTGGTGGGAGCGGTGGTGAAGGCGGCCAAACCGGCATGGGAGGCGGGCAACCGCTTTCGTCGGCGGGCGACATGCCGGGAGGCGGCGATAACGGCGGCGGCGGTGGCGGTGGGGGCGGCGGCACGCCCCTTAGCGTCGCTATGGGCGGCGATGGCGGTTCCCCCCCGGCCAATGACAACAGCGGCCTTCAAGGCGGCTCGGAAGCCGCCAGCGCGGGCGGTGGCACGGCTGCAAGCGCCGCTGCGGGTAGCGAGGCGGCCGATCGTGAAGACGGCAACGGCGGCGGCGCTGCCGGTGGCTCGCCTGCGGGGGAGGGGGAGGCCAGCTCCGCCAGCTCGCAAGGTGAAGGCGCGCCCGAAAGTGGCGACACTGGCGGCACGCAACGCACCGGCCTTAGCCGTGCGGCGAAAACCGCAAGCATCCTCGGCGGCGCTGCCGCTGGTATGGCGGTGGGCGCTTTGAAAGAGCGGGTGGGAAATACGGTGGGCGGCCGACTGGCGGCCAATATCCGCGCGTCGGCCGCCTCGGCATCGTCGGGAAGTGAAACGCTCGCTCCCGCGACCGGCGCGGGCAGTCCCGCCAGCTCGTCCGATTCATCGCCACCCCCCACGGCGCAATTCGCGGGCGATACCATTTCGGCCGCCCGTGATGCGGGCGACATGGAGACGCCAGAGGATGAAGTTGCGGCCTTCGTCCAGAGAAGGGGGGACAGCTAATCATGGCCGCTGATCTGCCTCCGGTTGTCATAGAAGAACGGGTGCAATGCTCGATCGCGGCGGCGCTGCGCTATAACATTCCGGCGAACGTCATGCTGGCGGTCGCGGAACAAGAGAACGGTCGGCCCGGCGCGCGCGTCCAGAACACCAATAACACCGCCGATCTTGGCTCGATGCAGCTCAATTCCAGCTATATTCAATCGCTGGCACGCTACGGCATCCGGCCCGAATATGTGCTTGCGGCGGGGTGCTATCCCTACAACCTCGCTGCATGGCGTATCAGAAACCATATCCGGGATGACAAGGGCGACCTGTGGACGCGGGTTGCCAATTATCATTCCCGAACGCCGGTCCATAATGCCCGCTATCGGGCGCTGATTATGGCGAAAGGCGCACGCTGGGAGGCGTGGCTTTCCTCGCGCTATAATACCTACAGCGTGAACGGCGTGCCGGTAAGCGGCGGCGCTCCTGCTGCGCGATCGACCTCGATCCCACTCACGATCACGGCGGCCGACGCGACGGGCGGGGGCCAGCTCGCGGCGCAACCCGCGATCGTCCAGCCCGAAGGCAGCGCCGACGCCTCGGCGGGCTATGTCGCCTCGATCTTGGCCGCTGCGTTCAATGCTCGCATAACCGATACGTGGCGGGCGCTGGAAGCCAATTACGGGGCCGCCAACAGCTTTCACAAATATGGGCAGGCGGTGGATTTCGTGCCGCGTGCCGGGCTGCACACGATCACGCGCGAGCAAATCCGCGCCGTGATGGCGCAACATGGTATTCGCGTGGCGGAGCTGCTGGGGCCGGGGGACCGGGGCCATGCCGATCATTGGCATCTGGCTTTCTATACCGGCGATCAGACTCGGCCGCTCGATCGCGCTCAAATTGTCGTCGCCAGAGCGGAACGCGGGGTAGGGGGCCTAACCTCGGCGGCCGTGCAGCCGATGGCCAGCTATGAGGCTGCGCCAGCTCCACAAGCCCGCGTCATGGCGGCTCGGCCGAACGCCGCGCCTATTTCCGTTGCGGTGAATTTCCGGCGCGACATGCTGCATCCTTCGCCTACCGATCCCACGGCGGACCCGCGATTTATTCCGCGCACAATCACCGCCAGCAATTGAAGCGACGGCGCGCTAGGCGCTCAATTCGGCAAGCCGGTGTGGGCGCTGATCCCCATCCCGGCCAGCTCCTCAATGAGCCAGTCTCGAAAGTCCGAAATGGATTTCGCGCCTTCGGCCCTCAAGGCGGCAACGTCTTCCTCTTTGAAACTCCAATCGTCCTTGCCGATGTGGCGCAAGGCGCGCCAAACGCAATGCTTCTGATAGCTGTAGATCGCGCAACGGAGATACCCGCGAACGATCTTTTCCATAGCCGCATCGTCATTGCGGTGGCGATCTAGCAATGCGTCAAGGTCGGCTACGGACGGATTGGGATCAAGCATGGTCGGCCTCGATCTGTAGGGCGAGCTGGGCGAGGCGATCGGGAGCAAGCAAGTCGTCGGCCGCAAGGTCGATAGCGAAGGGTTCGCCGGGTTCGGGCGGCCGTCGATCGGCGGCGAAAGCGGCAAGATAGGGTTGCGCCGCGTCGGTTTCGATCCAGCGCCAGAAGGCAGGCCCTTGGCCGAATAGCCCGGCCTCGAACATATCGAGCCGGGCTTGCGCGAAATCATCGCACATTAGGCGAAGTGGATCACGGCCGATTCAGTGGTCCGCCCCTGCGGGCGCACGACAATATCGACCTTGCAGCCAAGCCGGGTGAGCATGGCTAGAAGCCGCTCAACCGAGACGCTGCGGAACTGGCCTCGCAGGATGCGCGACAATTCCGGTTGGGTAGATCCCGTAACCTTGGCGGCGGCGATCTGCGTCAACTTCCGCTCCTGCATGGCCTCGGCCACACGGGTAACGAGCTGGGCTTTCAAAAGGTGGGTGTCGGGGTCGGCAAAGCCTAGATCGGCAAAGACATTGCCGCTGCCTTCCTCAATGATTTCGTCCTGTGCGCTCATGCTGTGCCTCGCGGGGTCTGGTGTTGCCGGTGATGCTCCTCGGCGGATTTCAGCCGCGTTCGGATCAAATCCATATCGGCCTGCGGCGTGGCCTTGCCCTGCTTGGATTTCTTCTGGAAGGCGTGCAGGACATAGACCGCCTCCGCGAATTTGACCGTATAGACCGTGCGGAACGTATCGCCTTGGTGGTCGTCTATGATCTCGACCACGCCAGCGCCGCCAAAGCCCTTCAACGGCTTAGTGCTGGCGTGCTGCCCGCCTTGCTGCGCAAGGTGCAGGGCATAGCCCATTACGTCCTGCACATCGTCCGGGAACTCCCGAAAATCGCGCTTTGACGATGCCACCCATCGAACCGGCCGTTCCGTATCCATCGCGGCTATTATGCACAAATATACATAGCCCGCAAGCGGAAATTATGCGCGTATGTGCATATTGCCAGCTCGCTATGCCGATTGAGGCGACCGCGATCGGGGCGGCTCAATCGAGCGCCCTGCGCGACGAATGTATCAACGCCGGGGATGCAGGGCCGTAATTTTATGCTAGAGGCCCGGCGCGGCCCACGCCCCCCAATTTGTGCGGCCGTCCACTTCCGACGATGGCCCGCAAGGACTAGCCATCGTCGGAAGACCAACAAACAATCTAGCCGATGCCACGCGCCGCCCCTGTCCGGGCAGGCGAGGGCTGCTTGCCGTTGTAATAAAATTACTGCTCAATCTGGCCCTAGTTGCGCGTGCAATTTCCCTATTGTTGAGTCATCGTCCTCCCTACAGCGACCGAAAGGAGGACTAGGCTATGGTTGATTCTTCCAATATCTATCGAGAGCAACAGAAAGCGGTTGCCCTAGAGTTCATGGAAAAAGCTCTTGCGATACTCGTTGAGGTCGATGATTCAGCCGCAGATTGTTATCTGCAACAATCAATAGATACGTGCATGGCGTCACCGCGCATGACATTTCCCGAAGATGAATTTTGGGATTGTGTTGATGAATTGCCACATTTGACCGATCGCGTCTTGTTCCTGCATCGGCAGAACGGGGTCGGTACATAGAACGGACCCAGATATACGCTCTCATGACTGCCGTCCGAGACGCTGGCCGAGTTTACTCCTTCGCTGGCCGCTAGACCAGCGGTCGCATTGACCTTGGCGGGTGTGCCGCGGGCGCCTGATCGACGACGATTGATCACGCTCTCATCCGCGGGTTGGTTACCGCACTACCCGTATCCGTCGCTGGGCCTATCCTCCGTCTAAGTTCGGGCGTCGGACGAACCTGCCCCACCGTACACCGTGGATTGCCCATCACAGTCGGGTGCCCGCGGCACGCCGGCCAAGGCTATGCAGGTGGTGTGCTGGCGCCTCCTCTCACTGCTGTTTGGAAGATCAAGCGGCGACCGCCG
This sequence comes from Sphingobium baderi, assembly GCF_001456115.1. Taxonomy (NCBI): domain Bacteria; kingdom Pseudomonadati; phylum Pseudomonadota; class Alphaproteobacteria; order Sphingomonadales; family Sphingobiaceae; genus Sphingobium; species Sphingobium wenxiniae. Next base: position 52,188 of record NZ_CP013267.1, read on the forward strand.
GTGGTACGCGTCGGGCGATGTCCCAAGCATAGCCGACCAGTTCACGCGCAATCGCGGTGGTCACCTTGGGCTGGGGCTTGCCTGCGGCCGCGAGGCGACGGTAGCGCTGGCAGAGACGAACCTGCGCCTTCCATCCAATCGCCTGGATCTCTTCGGGTAAGTCGATGACGCGCTCACGATAGCGGCGTTCCTCGCGAGCGGGCAGTCGATACGACCAGCCAGCCTCGATCAGCATGGTGCGTGCCTGCGCGTTACCCGCGCGCGTGATCCGACCACGCTTGGTCCGGGCACCGCTGGAATGCTCGGACGGCACCAAGCCGACATAGGCCATCAACTGCTTGGGATTGTCGAAGCGGGTCAGATCACCGACCTCGGCGACCAGCGTCGCGGCGCTGACCAGCCTGATGCCGCGCAGGACCTGAAGATTGCGGACCAGCGGCGCGAAACGCCATGCATCCACCGCTTCGCCCAGCGCCGCCTCGAGCCGTCCAACCCGCGCCTGCGCCTCCAGGACCCGCTTCTGCATCTCCTCGAACGCCAGCTGCTGATGGGGGAAGTCGAACCGCTGTTCGGACAACCACCGCCAATACATCTTCGTCCAGGCCGCCTTGCCGCCGAAACGACGATCGTGCCGCAGCAGGAAGCTACGCACGGTCTGTTTGGCCCCGGTGGCATCTTCCTGTGCGCTGCGTCGGGCGCGGATCAGATCACGCACCGCCTCGTGCGCCTCGTCCGGAACCCAGATCGCGGTAAGCTCGCCGGCACGCAACAGTCGGGCCAGGGTCATTGCGTCACGCCGGTCGGTCTTCACATGATCACCTGGCCGTCGTGGCATCATCGAGGGAGCGATGACGATACAAGCCTGCCCCAGTTTCGTCAGCAGCCGGTGCAGGCCATAGCCGCAAGGACCAGCCTCGTAGCAGACGCTCAACCTCACGCCCGGCGCCGTCAGCCGCTTGACCAGCTTTCTGACCGCATCGTCCTCGTTGGCAACCGTACCGACGAAACGCACCTCGCCTCCGCGCTCTTCATCGGCAACTGCGACCGCGATGGTTTCCTTGTGCACGTCCAGACCGACGTATTTTACTGTCTCCGTCATGACTCGCCTCCAGTGCTGACAAATCCATCGTCAGCATCTCAGATTTGAGCCCTCGAGGCTCCGGCAGTCATGGGGTCTAAGGTTTCGCCGGACCTTCGACGGCGTGCATCTGGCGAAGCGGCCTGAGGGCGGACGATGGCGCATCGGGGTCGGTCCAAAGATAATCGCCGGTGAGGTTGATGTGCTGCCATCCGAGCGGCGAAAGGTGTTGCAACAGGTCCGGCGGGACCGACCGGCCGAGACTGGCAAGATGCATGCGGGCGGCTTGCAGGTAGGTCGTGTTCCACAGGACGATAGCACCGGCGACGAGGTTTAGCGCGCTCGCCCGATGGGTCTGGGCTTGCAGGGCGTGATCACGGATGCGGCCGATCCGGTGGAAGAAGATGGCGCGTTTCAGAGCATTTTCGGCCTCACCCTTGTTGAGTTCGCGGGTTGCGCGGCGCCGCTGTTCGGGCTGCTCGATCCAGTCGAGTGTAAACAGGGTGCGCTCGACGCGGCCGATCTCGCGCAGTGCCAAGGCCAGGCCATTGGCCCGTGGATAGGAGCCGAGCCGTTCCAGCATGATCGATGCACTCACGACGCCGGTGCGGATCGAGGTGCCCAAGCGCAGCACGTCGTCCCAGTGTGCGGCGATCAGGGCCTCGTCGATCCTGCCCGCGACCAGCGGCGCGATATCTGGGCCAGGTTCGATTCCGTTGAACAGGTGAAGCCGGCGCGCGGCGATGTTAGGGATGCGCGGCGCGAACCGGAATCCAAGTAGATGGCATAGCGCAAACACATGGTCGGAAACGCCCCCACCATCGACGTGATGCTCCTCAATGTGCAGATCGGCACCATGATGGAGCAGCCCGTCCAGCACCTGCGCCGCCTCGCTTGCGGATGCGGAGATGACGGTGGAATGAAACGGCGCGTAGCGATCCGAGACATGGCTGTAGAAGGAGACAGCAGGCTCCGCCCCCTTGTGCGGATTGACTGCGCCGGTCGCCTGAGCACGGCGATCAAGCAGGAAGTTCTGACCGTCCGAACTGGACGAGGTCCCGGACCCAAACAGGGCGGCGAGCGGCGCGGTGTGCTGGGCATTGACCAACCGGGCGAGAGCCCTACCGTAGGTTTCCTCGCGTAAATGCCATGAGGCGAGCCAACTGAGTTGGCGTTGGGTCACGAGATCGCAGGCTTCTGCCATGCGCTTATGGCCAAGATTGGTCGCATCGGCGAGCACCGCCGTCAGGATAGCGCGGGGTTCATCGGCAACCCGACCGCTTTGCAGATGCGTGAAGCACTGGCTGAAACCGGTCCATCGATCGACTTCAGCAAGGAGATCGGTGATGCGGATCGCGGGCAGATGGGCGTAGAGCGGCGCAAGGGCGCTATCCGCTTCATCCGGCGTGACCGCCTTCAACGGCGAAATCCGCAGCTTGCCAAGGCTGAGTTGTACGTCTTCCAGCGCGTCCGTCTCCGCCTTCCGCTCGACCTCTGCCAATCTCCGGGCGAGACGGGTACGCCGTTCGTCCAGCCAGGCACTGGCCGTATCGGGTGCCGGGATCGGCAAAGGGCCGGCTGCGCGCATGGTGGCAAATACCGGACTTGGAATAAGCTGTTGCTCGACGGCACGATAGCGTCTGCTTCCCTCGACCCACATGTCGCCGGCACGAAGCCTGTCACGAAGCTCGACTAGGACGCAAAATTCATAAACTCTGCGATCGGGAATGCCGGGGCCGATCGCGCGACGCCAGGCCTGCCGAATGAAGGCAACTGGTGTATCCGGCGGCAGTTTTTTCAGGCGACCTAGATGAAGGTCGCGCATGATAGCGACTGCTCGCGCGAGCGTATGGCAGGCCGGGACCGCTCCGAACGTGAACGAGGCGATGAACAAGGGACCGACCTGTCGGAGAACGGGGTAGTTGGTTGCGGCGACGGTAACGGGATCGACGGCATCGGGGCGGATCAGCTTGCGGGCTTCATCGACTTCACGGCCAAGATCATCCCATCCAACTACGGCCTCGACCGCGGCGCCGATGTCGCCGCCCGACACCTTGGCAGTGAGCAGGGCATCGCCGAGCCGGGCAAGTAGCCGGATCTTACCGTTGATGTTGCGCCGGTCGCGCTTGAGCGCTGTGTCTGCGCTGTTCTGCTCGCGCCGAAACATCTGACCCAGCAGGCGGTCGAACATCAGCACCGCATCGTCGGTGAGCGTGACGATGGTTTCGAGTACGGTTGCCGCCAGCGTCGCACGGCGCCGCGTTGCTTGCAGCGTTCGGACATGTTGCGCCGTCAGCCGAGCCCCTTCCTGACAGAGGCGTCGCAGGCGTTCAGGATGTATGCCTGCCGCGATATCGGGATCGATCCCAATATCGCGCAGCAGAGCTAGCCGCCGGATGATGACGGCGAACGTCTTGCGACCGGGCTTGCCGGGCGGCTGCCGCACCCATCCGAGGCCGCTGAGGTTCGTGCCGGCGTGAGGCAGAAGAAGGGCATCAAGCAGACGGCGTTGCCCAGTCTCCAGCCCTCGGGTCAGATGCTCGGCGACATGGCGCTCGGCGTCGAGCAGCGCCTGCGCAACCATCCGTTCGACCGAACTGATGCCAGGTACGATGATGCGCCGTCGTCGGCACTCGCCTAGTAGCGACCGTGCCAGCCCAGCCCCGCTGGTCGTCGTCAGCGCAATCGGCAGCAGCCATTCCTGCAACGCCGCTCGCAATGGCCGGCTGAACTGTGTGAACCCAAAGCCCTCGCGCAGCGCATCGAGCTGTTCGTACCGGGTCGGGCCGCGCGTCGCATAATCGGCCAGCACCTCGGGCGCGATCTGCAATTGCTCGGCGACGAACGCGAGCGGCGTATCGGGGATCAATTCGCCCGGGCGCAGCAAACGGCCGGGATAGCGCAGCGCGCATAGCTGGATCGCGAAACCCAGACGATTATGCGGTCGCCTGCGGCGCACGATGATAGCCAGGTCATCCTCACTCAACGTCCAGTGCTGAACGAGCGTGGTTTCATCATCGGGAAGTGCGAGCAACGCCATGCGTTGCTCGTCCGACAGCACGGCGCGACGAGGCATTGGGTTAGGCTTTGGCGGGCGGCGCCCAACCGATCCGGGCAAGAGTGCCAATCAAGGTCGAACGCGGCACCTTGAAGGTGCGACAGACGGATGCCTTGCTTGCTCCGCCATCAAGCGCGGCAGGGCTCTGTTGCAAAAATCGTGAAGCTTGAGCATGCTTGGCGGAGATTGGACGGACACAGAGATCGCAGGCAAAGTCGTCAAAATCGGCGAATCCAGCTCACGCCTTTATTCCCCGTCACGAATTATCTGACCATATGACTAATAGCCCACCGAGCAAAAACGGCACGGGAATGCCGGAAGGCAGGCGCCAACCGCATCGGTCATGTTCGCCATAACTGCGATATTTATCTATGTATTACAGTACATAAGTCGATGATCACGCCCAACTTCAAAGCCTTTGGCAACCTGTAGATCAGCAGCAGGCCACAAGTTCGAATAATGGCTTGACGCGCCAAATGCGCTCATTAGAATTCCAATTGGTTAGGTTAAGCAAATGCAACCGGCGAGCGCAAAGCGCCGCACCATGGGGAGGATAATCGATGAAAATGCATGCACGCGCTGTGCTTTTTGCAGGCGGATCGCTGCTGTCACTGGGCCTTTCGGCGACATATGCGAACGCGCAGACCGCAGAAACAGCGCCCCAAACCACATCGCCGCCCTCGTCCGCCAGCACGAACGAGATCGTCGTCACCGCCAACAAGCGCGAACAGAACCTCAGCGAAGTCGGCTCGTCCGTCAGCGCGGTCAGCGGCGAGGCGCTGAAGGTCCAGAACATCTCCAACATCGCGGACCTGGCGAAAGTGACGCCGGGCCTCACTTTCGCGCCGACGCCGAACGCCACGCCGGTCTACACCATCCGCGGCGTCGGCTTCTACGACAGTTCGCTGGCGTCCTACCCCGACGTCGCCGTCTACATGGACCAGTTCCCGCTGGCGCTGCCGGTGATGTCCGCACAGACCGGTTTCGACCTCCAGCGCGTCGAAGTGCTGAAGGGTCCGCAGGGCACCCTGTTCGGGAACAACGCCACCGGCGGCGCGATCAACTTCGTCGCCAACACGCCCACACCGACGCTGGAGGGCGGCGCCACCTTCAGCTACGGCCGCTTCAACACGATCGAAGCCAACGGCTTCATCAGCGGCCCGATCACCGATACCCTGGGCGGACGCATCGCGGTGAAGGCGGTCAACGGCGATCCCTGGCAGAAGAGCTATACCCGCGACGATCGCAACGGCCGCGCCGATACGATCGCCGGGCGCATGATCCTCGAATTCGAGCCGAGCAGCGACTTCAAGGCCTCGCTCAACCTCAACGGCTGGCGCGACCAGAGTGAGCCGCAGGCCCCGCAGCGCATCGCCTTCGTGCCGCAGAACGACGTGTCCGGCGCCCCCGCCATCGCGCCGTTCACGTATGCCGACGGCCCCGTGCCCTTTCCGCAGGCGACCTACCCCAACGCACCGCACAATGCCCGCGCCGCCGACTGGTCCACCGACTATCGCCCGCGGCAGGACAACCGCATGCTGCAGGGCCTGTTCCGCATGGACTACGACTTCAGCGGCATCACCGTCACCTCGCTGACCGGCTATACCGACCTCAAGTTCGACAACACCACCGAAGGCGGCGGCACCGCGCTGCGCGACTTCGACTTGCGCAGCGACAGCGGCCACATCAAGAGCTTCACGCAGGAAGTGCGCATCGCCAACGATTCCCACAACGCGCTGCGCTGGGTGGTAGGCGCGAACTACGAGCGCACCAAGGTCAACGAAGTGGCCGGGCTGGCCTACGCCGACACCAGCAACACTTACGTCTTCGGCTCCGTCAGCCACGCGGCTGAAACCCGCCAGAAGATGACGAACTACGCCGCCTTCGGAAACCTGGAGTTCGACGTCAACGACCAGATCACGCTCAAGGCCGGCATCCGCCAGACCCGTGCCAAGCGCGATGCCTATGCCATCAGCGGCGATCTGCCGCAGTTCCCGATCCTGCCGACCGACACCACTTTCGGCGGCACCCCGGGGGTCACGGAGACCGACTTGTTAAACGCGGTATACGGCTCGCTCGGCCCGCTCTACGGCGGCCCGGGCTACCAGATCCCGACGATCGCACCGGGCGGCTCGATCATCCTCGACACGCGCGGGCTGGTGCTGGGCGATCCTTCGGCGAACGATCCGGTCGATCCCGATACTTTCCTCACCGCCACCACCGTCAATACCCGAATCCGCGAGAACAGCACCTCGTGGATGGTCGGTGCGGACTTCAAGCCGGTGGACGGCCTGCTGCTCTACGCCAACGTGTCGAAGGGCTACAAGGCGGGCAGCTTCCCGCACTTGTTGGGCTCGCTCTTCGATTCCTATGCGCCGGTGAAGCAGGAATCGATCATGGCCTACGAGGCGGGCTTCAAGGCCCAGCTGATGGACCGCCTGCTCACCATCAACGGCGCCGCGTTCTACTACGACTACAAGAACAAGCAGACCCGCGCGAAATTCGTCGATCCGATCTTCGGCGCGCTCGACAAGCTGCTGAACGTGCCCAAGTCCACCATCAAGGGCGCCGAACTGGAAGTCACCGCGCGCCCGATGCAGGGCCTGTCGCTCAGCGCCTCGGTGACGTACCTCGACGCCAAGGTGGACAAGTACCTCGGCGCCGTGGGCCAGACGGCGGTGAGCGGCGTGCTGGTGCCGGTGAACGCCTCGTTCAAGGGCGTCGACCTGCCGTTCTCGCCCAAGTGGCAATACTCGCTGCGCGCGGACTACACGTTCCCGGTCAGTTCGGCGCTGGACGGCTTCGTGGGCGCGGGCCTCAACGGGCAGAGCAGTTCGGTGTCGGCGCTGGTCGTGCCGGGTTCGGCCACCTTCGGGGCGACCTCGGACCTCTACGACATCAAGGCCTATACGCTGGTCAACGCCAACCTCGGCATCCGTTCCTCGGACGGCAAGTGGACGGCGTCGGTCTGGGGCAAGAACATCTTCAACACCTATTACTGGAGCAACGCCACGCAGGTTTACGACACCTTCGTGCGCTACACTGGCCGGCCGGCGGAATACGGCATCACGGTCGGCATGAACTTCTGACGAAGCAACCTACCCTCCTGAAAAGGCCCGGAAACCGCGAGGTTTCCGGGCCACTTTTTTCCCGTTATGACGGATGAAGATCAGATGCTGGTATGCCCGCCATCGATCGCGAACGAGGCGCCGGTGGCGAACGAGGCTTCGTCCGACAGCAGCCAGCGCACCGCGCCCGCGATCTCGGAAGGCTGGCCGAAGCGGTTCATCGGATGGACGGCGGCCAGCGCCTGTTCCAGCCCGGCATCCACTTCCATCGCGCCCTTCAGCATCGGCGTGAGCGTACCGCCCGGCAGCACGGCATTGATGCGGATGCCCTTCGTCGCATAGTCGATCGCGCCGCCGCGCGTCAGGCCCATCGCCCCGGCCTTGCTGGCGCAATACTCGCTGCCGTTCGGGAAACCGACCATGGCGGACGTGGAGACGATGTTGACGATCGCCCCGCCCTTGTCGAGCATCGTGCGGATCTCGTGCTTGTTGCAGAGGAACAGCCCGCGCAGGTTCACCGCGTGGCAGCGATCCCATTCGCCGAGTTCAATCTCGTGCAGCAGCTTGCCACGCTGGGGGACACCGGCGGCGTTGCAGGCGCCGTCGAGGCGGCCGTAAGTGCTCACCGCTGCCCCGATCATCGCGATGACCGAGCTTTCATCCGCCACGTCCGCCGCGATGCCCTGCGCGGTGCCGCCCGCCTGCCCGATCGCGGCGGCGACGGCCTGCGCCTTGCCGCCATCGAGGTCCGCCACGGTGACCCGGCAGCCCGCCTCGCCCAGCGCGAGCGCCACCGCTTCGCCGATCCCGCTGCCACCGCCGGTGACGACGATCGACTTGTCCTGAAGACCTTTCATTCCTTCGTTCTCCCATCTTGGCCCAGTCGGCCCGAAGCTGCGATTTTGGCCATGTTGAAGAACAAAGATTGAACATGGCGATCTACCAGGCTCGCTCTTGTCCTCCAATCTCGTAAACATCGGTCTCGATCGAGCACCTGTAGCTCTCTGCGATGTTGAACATCTCTGTCTGGAGAGATGCGATCTCATCATCGAGGCTGACGCCATCGGCACCCTGATCATAGGCGACGGTCAGCGTGTAATCGCAGTTCCCGGTCTTTTGCATCTGGTAATCCCGCTCCAGCATCGCCTCAATGCGCTCGCGAGCGGGCTTTCTGCCACGACCATGCTTGTTGAAGTTCTCGATGGTCAGATGCAGGGCGATGGTGACAGAAGGCGGCTTTTCCGGCAGCCCGATCCTTGAAGGAATGACGTCAAGCGCCCGATAGACGGTCATTCTTGAGATCTTGAGGTCGCGCGCGACGCTGGCCTTGCTCGCGCCGGCGGTGATCCGGCGTCGGATTTCATCGTCATCGATGTTTTTCTTCCGGCCTTTGTAGACGCCTTCGGCGCGCGCCGCCTCGATCCCGGCGCGCTGCCGGTCCTTGATGAACGTCAGTTCCATGTCCGCGACCATGCCCAGAATGGTGATCACCATCCGCCCCATGCTTCCGGCCGTCGTCACCTCCGGCTCAAGCACCCGCAATGAGGCTCCCTTCTGGTCGAGTTCATGAACCAGATTGAGAACATCGCGTGTGGAGCGACCGAGCCGATCGAGACGCAGGACGACGAGTTCGTCATCGGCGCGCAGGAACTGCATGATCGTCTCAAGCTCCGTGCGTCCAGTGCGCGATGCGCCCGAGCCTGTTTCGGAGCGGAGGATTTCACAGCCCGCTGCCTTCAACCGGGCAACCTGGATGTCGAGATCCTGGTCGATGGTGCTGACGCGGGCGTAGCCGACGCGGGTCATGGGCAAATCCGTCACATTAGGGTGGCTTTGCCCTCGTACAGTAACATTGGTGACGGAACCACCCTTTTGTGACATGTCGTATATGTCACTTCCGATCGTCACGTTCGGGTGTACCCAAATGTTATAGGCCGATCAGCCGCCTCACGCTGCAAGCCGTCCAAAATCAATCCGGTCGTTCAGGTCGAGGTCGAAGCGGCCATAAGGGTTCACATGACTGTAGAGGCTCTGTTGCAAAAATCGTGAAGCTTGAGCATGCTTGGCGGAGATTGGACGGACGGAACGATGACGGATTTCAAGTGGCGCCATTTCCAGGGTGATGTGATCCTGTGGGCGGTGCGCTGGTATTGTCGCTATCCGATCAGCTATCGCGACCTTGAGGAAATGCTGGCGGAACGCGGCATTTCGGTCGACCATACGACGATCTATCGCTGGGTCCAGTGCTACGCCCCGGAGATGGAGAAGCGGCTGCGCTGGTTCTGGCGGCGTGGCTTTGATCCGAGCTGGCGCCTGGATGAAACCTACGTCAAGGTGCGGGGCAAGTGGACCTACCTGTACCGGGCAGTCGACAAGCGGGGCGACACGATCGATTTCTACCTGTCGCCGACCCGCAGCGCCAAGGCAGCGAAGCGGTTCCTGGGCAAGGCCCTGCGAGGCCTGAAGCACTGGGAAAAGCCTGCCACGCTCAATACCGACAAAGCGCCGAGCTATGGTGCAGCGATCACCGAATTGAAGCGCGAAGGAAAGCTGGACCGGGAGACGGCCCACCGGCAGGTGAAGTATCTCAATAACGTGATCGAGGCCGATCACGGAAAGCTCAAGATACTGATCAAGCCGGTGCGCGGTTTCAAATCGATCCCCACGGCCTATGCCACGATCAAGGGATTCGAAGTCATGCGAGCCCTGCGCAAAGGACAGGCTCGCCCCTGGTGCCTGCAGCCCGGCATCAGGGGCGAGGTGCGCCTTGTGGAGAGAGCTTTTGGCATTGGGCCCTCGGCGCTGACGGAGGCCATGGGCATGCTCAACCACCATTTCGCAGCAGCCGCCTGATCGGCGCAGAGCGACAGCCTACCTCTGACTGCCGCCAATCTTTGCAACAGAGCCATCACGGCCAAGCTATTGCGACTGCCCTTCCGAAAGGCCCTCGCCGAACACCCATTCGGCGAACAGCGGACGCAAGTCCCGGCCGCTCGCTTCCTCCATCGCCCGCTTTAGGTCTATGCTGGTGACCGTGCCGCCCGCATGGTCACGGGTGTAGCGGCGCAGGCCAGACCAGAACGCGGCATCGCCGAGCGTGACCCGGAGCTGCGCCATGAACAGCGCGCCCTTGCTGTATTGGATCGCGCGTCGGACGCCCAATGTCGGGTAGGTGCCGTTCCAAGCCAGCGGCTTGTCAAAACCCATCGCTCGCGCCTTTTCAAACCGGCTTCTGGCTTCATTGAGTTCGGCTTCATACGCGGCGCGACCGTAGCGATGCTGCTTCCATGCGGCCGTCATGAATGTCGTGATGCCCTCGTTCAGCCAGAAGTCCTTGAGGGTTTCGCATGTGATCAGGTTGCCCCACCATTGATGGGTAAGTTCGTGTACGATGGCCCAATCCTGCGACGGATCATCTGGCTGCCTCGGCAGCGCATCGCTGCCGAGGACGGAGTATGTCGCCGCCTCCTGCGCCTCATCGCCTTCGACCAGAAGCTGGCTGTAGTCGGCAACCGGAAGCGGCATGCCCGCCTTGGCGGAGAGAAAGGCGACCATATCCTTTGTCCCTGCCAAGCGTCGTTTCAGCTCGCCCGCGTCGGCAGTGTTGCTCAGATAGGTGAGCCTTTTTGATCCGACCCGTTCGCTGACCCGCGTGAGTCGACCCACCGCAAAGCCGTAAAGATAGGCCGAGTAGGGCCGAGGCGCTTTCCAGGTATGGATCTCGCTGCCGTCCGCTCCCGGTCGCCGCACGATCATGTTGCCGACTGACAGGCTGGTCATCCCGGCCGGAACACGCAGATCGAGCGAGAAGGCCGCTTTCTCGCCGAACTTGTTCTGGGAACACACCATCCAGTCGCAGGCAAAATAGCTGGTGTAGAGCGTCGTCGCCGAGCCGGCGAACCCACGTGCAGGGCGGCCATGATAGGACAACTCCAGCTTGACCGTGCGTCCACGCCGGAGCGGCCGGGGCAGATCGAAGCCGAGCACATCGCCTTCCACAGTATGAGCGAGCGCCACGCCATCGAGGGTTGCACTGTCGATGCCGAGAGTGTTGGCGGAGAAATTCAGCCGCCGGACGCCATCCACCGTCGCGCGTAGCGTGATCTTCTCACGTCCCGCGACGGTCCTGTTCTCGATGTCCGGGGTAAGCGCGAGCCTGTAGCTCGCTACCTCGAATCCATCCCCAGGCCTGTTGGCGGCGAACGCAGGGCTGCACAGCAACCCCAGAGCCGTCCCGGCTAACGGTGACGCCAACATTCTGCGGATCACTGATGCCCCTTTATACTCATAGCTTCTATCGATGGGGCCAACACCTAGGCGCGGTCGTGGTAGGATCACGCCGGCTTTGCCGCAGGCGCGGAAGATTGGCGTCCAAGCGTCCGATACACGGTTGGCCGCGATATCGAGAACACCTCGGCGAGATCGCTGATCGAATAGTCGTCGGTGTCGTACATGCGGCGCAACTCCTTCTGCTGGCGATCCGACAGCTTGGGCTTCTTGCCGCGCAGCTTCCCTTTCGAACGTGCGACCACCATGCCTTCGCGGGTCCGCATCCGGATCAGGTCGGCCTCGAACTCGGCGAAGGTGGCGAGGATGTTGAAGAACAGCTTGCCCATCGGGTCGGACGGATCGTGGACACTGGCCCCGAGCTGTAGCTTTACGCCCCGCATGGCGAGGTCGTCGCCGATCGCGCGCGCGTCGGGCACCGACCGCGCAAGACGGTCGAGCTTGGGCACCACCAGCGTGTCGCCGCTTCGGACCGCCGCGAGCGCCTGATCCAGACCGGGGCGGGTCCGGTTCGTCCCGGTAAAGCCCTTGTCGGTGTAGATGCGATTGGCCGCGACGCCGAGTTTGACCAGCGCGTCCTGTTGGGCGGCAAGGTCCTGTTTGTCGGTGGAGCATCGGGCGTAGCCGATCAGCGTGTGTGTCATGGTGAAATCTGTAACGTAAAGGGGTCCCTCAACGCAAAAGATATAGTACCATCTATATGAGACTCGGCTTTTGGCGGTTTCCCGTGCCTCGACAGGTCAGCTGGCGACCGTCCGCTGAACGATCCTCTTTCGGACGGGGCAGATCACCATGACCGATGATCGTAAGTCGGAATCGGGAAGTGCCGAAGTCGCGCCACGGATGGCTGTGCTCCGTCGGCACCTCCATGATGCGGTGCCGCTGGACCAAGCCGCGACCGACGCCGGCATCTCGCTCCGCACCGCTCGCCGCTGGCTCGCCCGCTACCGCGCCGATGGTCCGGCGGGGCTGGCGCGTCCTACCCGACCCGAAGCCGGCAAGCGTACCTTCCCGAAAGAACTAGTCGAACTGATCGAGGGCATGGCGCTGCTCAAACCGCCGCCATCGATCGTGACCATCCATCGCCGTCTCGCCGCCATCGTCGGCGAACGGCAATGGCGAATGCCGTCCTATGGCAGCGTGCGCGATATCGTGCGGCGGATCGATCCGGCGATGCTGACCTTGGCACATGAAGGTGCTGCCGCCTTCCGCGACAAGTTCGAGTTGGTGCATCGGCACCGCGCCGAACACCCCAATGCGATCTGGCAAGCCGATCACACCCAGCTCGATATCCTGATCCTCGATGCCGGCGGTCGCCCGGTGCGGCCGTGGCTGACGACGGTGCTGGACGATCACTCGCGCGTGATAGCAGGCTACATGGTTTTCCTCGGCGCGCCCTCCGCGCTCAACACGTCGCTCGCGCTGCGACAGGCGATTTGGCGCAAGGCCGATCCGACCTGGCCGGTATGCGGCATTCCCGACGTCCTGTACGTCGATCACGGATCGGACTTCACCAGCCTTCATCTCGAACAGGCTGCGGCCGATCTGCGTATCCGCCTGATCTACTCTGCCGTCGCGCGTCCACAGGGGCGCGGCAAGATCGAGCGGCTGTTCCGCACCATCAACACCGAACTGTTGGCGGAACTGCCGGGCAATCTTCGTAACGGCAAACCGGTATCGCCCCCGCGCCTGACGCTTCCCGAACTGGACGCTGCGATCGGCACATACATCGTGGCGACCTATAACGTCCGCCCGCACAGGGCGATCGGCGTACCGCCCGTCGATGCGTGGCGCGGCGATGGCTGGCTGTCCCGGATGCCGGAAACGCTGGAGGAACTGGACGCGCTGCTGGTCATGGTCGCCAAGCCGCGCATCGTCCACCGCGACGGCATCCGTTTCGAGGGGCTGCGATACTTCAACCCTACGCTCGCCGCCTATGTCGGCGAGCCGGTGACGATCCGCTACGATCCTCGCGACGTAGGCGAGGTTCGGATATTCCATCGCAACGTCTTTCTGTGCCGGGCCGTCAGCCCCGACCATGCCGGCCTGAGTATCACTCTCAAGGACGTGCAAGCCGCCCGCATCGCCTATCGTCGTCGCCTGCGGAGCGAGATCGGAGAGCGGAAGGCCCGCGTTGCGGACTATCTGCCCGCGATCTTGCGCCCGCTGGGTTCCGGCTCGGTGCGCGCCTCAACGCCAAAACCCACGCCTGCCACGTCCCCCGAGGTGACACGGAGCAAGCCGCGTCTCCGCACCTATTACGAGGGCGAGTGATGGCAGACGGCAGCGCTCGCGCCACCAGCTTCATCTCGACGCAGGAACATCGCCGCTTCACCGAGTTTGCCAACGCCGTCCGCAAGCACCGCTACATTGGCTTGTGTCACGGCACGGCCGGCGTCGGCAAAACCCTTTCCGCGCGACGCTACGCGCGCTGGGACGGCGCAGTCGATCTGCTCATGACCTGGGGTGCGCGGCAGGCGTCCGATCTCAAGATATATGCCGACCTCGCCCGTGCGCGTGCCGTGTTCTATACGCCGACAGTCGGCAGCACGCTGCGCGAGCTTCGTCAGGACCTGCCCCGCCTCATCGATCGGGTCGATATCTGTATCGATCAGCATGTCCGGCCCAAGGATCAGATCGTCGTTTCGCCCCGGAAGCATTTCGTCGAACTGCTGATCGTCGATGAAGCCGACCGCCTGTCCAACACGGGGCTGGAATATCTGCGTGACCTGTTCGACCGGCAGGGCATCGGCCTTATCCTGATCGGGATGCCGGGCATCGAAAAGCGCATGGAGCGATACGCACAGCTTTTCAGCCGTGTCGGCTTCGCCCACCAGTACCGGCCCTTGCAGGATCAGGAGCTGACCTTTGTCCTCACGCGGCGCTGGCGCGACCTCGGACTCGCGATGGACGAAGCGGACTTCACCGACGCGCAGGCGGTCGCCACCATCGTGCGGATCACGGGCGGCAACTTCCGTCTGCTCCACCGGCTGTTCGTTCAGATCGAGCGCATCCTGAGGATCAACGGCCTGAACGCGATCACTGACGACGTGGTGGAAGCTGCACGCAGCACCCTCGTGATCGGTGTCACTTAGCGCTGACAGAACGGTGCCAATCAGCGCTGATATCTACAACGCTCTTGGGCCAACGAGCATGTCGCAAAATTCGTTTGCAAAACAGATTCCTTTATAGGCACATTTGCAACATGCTCATTGGCTATGCGCGTGTCTCAACTGACGATCAGGATTTGCGGGTGCAGCGCGCCGCACTGAAGGAGGCCGGCTGTCGCCGCACTTTTGAGGAGAAGGTTTCGGGCGCAAGGCGCAACCGGCCCGAGCTGGAACGCATGCTCGAACATCTCCGTGACGATGACGTAGTAGTAGTCACGCGGCTTGATCGGCTCGCACGATCAACCAGAGACCTGCTCGACATCGCTGAGCGCTTAAAGGAAGCTGGCGCGGGGTTGCGTTCGATGGCCGAGCCTTGGGCCGATACAACCTCCCCAGCGGGTCGCATGGTTTTGACCGTCTTTGCCGGCATTGCCGAGTTCGAGCGCGAGCTAATCTATCAGCGTACAAGCAGTGGGCGGGTTGCCGCCAGAGCGCGAGGCGTGCGCTTCGGCCGGCCGCCTAAACTTACTTCAGACCAAGTCGCTCTAGGCGAACGTCTGGTGGAGGAGGGCACATCCGTCCGAGAAGCAGCTAAGCTGCTCAAGTGCCACCACGCCACTCTCTACCGAGCGCTATCCACGCGCACGAGCCTTCCGATCAGCGATAGGTCCCGGATTTATGACACACATGGCGGTAAAACCGTGACCCGAAGCGAGACATCGCTAGGGGCGGCGCACCAACTTAACGAGGTGCAAGGGTGACGTTCCGGTACATTGGCTCAAAAGCGCGCCTAACTAGCCCCTTGAGTCGGGTTATCTCCTCGTATGACAACTGCGATCGCTTCGTGGATGCGTTTTGCGGGACCGGGGCGGTATCAGAGGTAGCTGGCCTGCTCGGACGCGATGTCTGGGCAAACGACACCATGGTCAGCGCTACCATCATGACGGCAGCTCGGCTTCTTTCACATGACCAAGTCAGCTTCAGCCGTCTTGACGGTTATGACGGTGCCATCAATCGATTGAACCAAACGCCGGCTCGGACTGGCTACTTTCACCGGACGTACAGCCCTGCCTCCGCGCTGCACGCTGGAACCGCGCGCAGGTATTTCACAGAGGAGAATGCTGCCCGAATTGATGCCATGCGGTCATTGATCTCTGACTGGCGTGAGGGTGGCGATATAAGCCCTGATGAGGAAAAGCTGCTACTCGCAGACCTAATTGCGGGCGTAAACAGATGCGCTAATATTGCCGGGACATACGGCTGCTTCCTATCCAAGTGGCAGAGCGCAGCACTGCGTCCCATAGTTCTGCAACCTCGATTGCTAAAGGACTTTGCGACGGAGCTTGATACTACCACGCACGATGTCGCTGATTTAGTAACGGCCGAAAACGATCTAGTGTATCTCGATCCACCTTACACTAAGCGCCAATACGCCTCATACTACCACATCATTGAAACCTTGGTGCTTGGCGATGAACCCCGCGTTGAAGGTGTGAGCGGCCTAAGGCCTTGGCAGCACAAAGCCTCGGCCTTCTGCTACAAGCGTCGTGCGCTTGATGCGCTTGTTTCACTTGTCGAAAACATCGGCTCACGTCACGTCATTCTGTCATACAGCGCAGAAGGCCACGTCGACTTACTAGAGCTGGAGGAGATGCTTTCCCGCAGTGGTAAAATAGTCACTACTCCGATTGAGGAGGTGGGCCGCTACCGGCCAAACCGTTCGGCGAGCGCCAATGGTGACACCGTCACAGAGTACATTCTTACATATGCACGACGCGGGGCGCGAAAGAGCTCCCCAATGCCTCGGAACGTGATTTTAGAAGGCGCGACCGCATGACCGGTCCTATCCCGCTCGAACATTCATTGTTAGGGCCAGCCGAACGCATTCTCGACGCCGCATGCATCAGGTCTAAGAAGCCAGATGCCGAGCGCAGGATGCAAGTTCTTGAAGCAGCGTCTGCGCGACTGGGAGGATATGATCTAAGGTCCTTCCATCGCACCTTTGGTATCGACACGCACGATTACAGTACTTTGGATGAGGTTGCGTCAAAACTTCTCAGTGCCATCCGCGACACAAACATTCATCCGTCTCTCGCCTTGTCGTCTCTAGCTAGAGAACGATTGAGCGTCCATGCTCAGCGCACTACTGGCGCGCACTATACCGACTTTCGTCTCGCAGGATTGATCGGCCGAAATATCGCTGTCGCTGGCTCGCCAAAACTTCCGTTAGTTGATCCAGCAAGCGGCACCGGCATCCTCCTAGTCGCGTCTGTCCTCGCACTTTGCAACCAGGACCGGCGAGCCGCGGCCAAGCGCCTTGCGGAAGGTGTAATCGCTGCCGACCAATCCTCCACTGCACTGCGAGGCGCCCGACTTTCGCTGGCGTCGCTCACCGGCGATCTCACTGTGATTAAATCGATGACAGCGCGCTGGCACGCCGGGGACAGCCTGATGCGCTCCGCACGGCAATGGAGAGAGAACATCGGGGCTGCGTCCGCGATGGTGGTCGGCAATCCTCCTTGGGAAAAGCTGAAGGTGCACAGGCACGAGGAAGAGCGTGCTACGGGATCGTCGCGTCACTACGGCGCGGTGCACGAAGGTGCGATCTCGATCGCGACGGAGCAGCGAAAGAAGGAAGTTAGGAACTACGCCCAAGCCGTCTCGGAGCGCTTCGGACTGGCGAGTGGTGAACAGGATCTGTTCGCAGCCTTCACACAACTTTTCCTAGAAATTTCTGGCCCCGGAGGCGCGATATCCGCCCTGCTTCCCGCCGGCCTTATCCGCTCTAAATCTACCACGGCTCTACGCAAACTCCTGTTGGATAGATTCGAGCGGATAGACATCGCTGTCTTCGATAACAGCGCCCGGTTTTTTGGTATCGACAGTCGCTTCAAGTTTCTCGCCGTGACCGGGGCAGGCACCGCAAAGCTAGCCGGGTCCCGAACAGCCCAACTCACTTTATCGCGCGGGCTCGGCTCGCGGGGCGCTGCAGAAAGTGGTGAGCCCGTTTCCATTCCGCTGTCGAGCCTTCGCCGCCTCCGCCCCGATCTGTCGATACCAGAAGTTAGCTCAAGCGCAGAATGGCGCTTGTTCGCTAGGATGAGCAAAGCCGGCCAGCGCTGGGCAGAAGCTGATGACACATGGGCGCCCGAGTTTTCGCGCGAAGTCGACATGACTAGGGAGCGACGTCTTTTCAAGACGAAGCCCACGCCCGGCGCTATACCGCTGGTAGAGGGACGAATGGTCCATCAGCACCGATTTGGTGCAAAGGTGTATCTTAGCGGCACTGGCAGACGTGCGATCTGGAGCAGCGCTCCGATCGGCAAAGCAACAATTAAGCCGCAGTTCTGGATCAAGGCTTCTGATGTTCCAGCCACGGCACGTCCGCGCCTGTCTCAAGTGCGGGCAGGCTTCTGCGACATCGCCGGCCAAACTAACGAGCGTTCGATGCTGGCCGCTGTTATTCCAGCTGGCGTCGCGTGCGGCAACAAAGTCCCTACGATCCTATTTCCAAATGCCCTTGGAGAGGACGCGCTGCACTTGTGGTGCGGCATGGTCAACAGCATAGCCTTTGACTGGCTCCTTCGGCGGGTGCTCACCACCACTGTCAACTACTTCCTACTCCAGAGTGTACCGCTCCCTCCAATCCTGCCAGACTCCCTGCCGGCGCGGCGTATCGTTGCGGCCGCCCGCCGTATTGCGCAGGCCGATGTAAGTAGGGGAGGAGATGCGGCCGCAACCATTGCGGCCGCCCGGCGTGACATCGACCTTATCTGCTTGCGCGCATATGGCATTAGGAGTGATGCCGATGTCATTCGTATCTTAGATGATTTTCCGAGCCTCGACCGCAGCCAGCCTGCCTTGCCGGGAGAGAAGCGTTCAACCATTACGCGCGACTTCATTCTTTCCGAGATTAGCGGATCGCAGCAGGACATCGCTCGGCAGCGTGTGCTCGCAGCCTCGACGCTTGGCGCTCGGGCCTATGTCCCGTCACAGGTCGATGCCGACGAGCCTACGACTTCTCAAGTCGCCCACGGTCTCTAATAAGATAGTTGAGGGGGGACAGCGTGTGACGGGAACGGGTCAGGTACAGCGCTTCGTTTATAAGGAGCTGAAGGGTACCCATCCGGTGAGGCCCGCCTTGTCCGGCGAGTGAACGACCGGTCTTAAGAACGCTCGTATGAGCGAGCTTAGGAGCGGAGCATGGGTCAGATCACGGTGATGACGGGGCCGGAGCGTCGTCGGCGTTGGAGCGAGGAGGAGCGGATTGAGATCCTCGCCGAGGCCTTTGCGCCGGGCGCCTGCGTTGCCGATGTATCGCGGCGGCGCGACGTTTCGACCAGCCTGATCTACACATGGCGTCGCAAGTTGCGCGAACAGTCGGCGGCTGCGTCCTTGCCGGTACCGGAGATAAATTTCGCCCAGGCCGTGCTCGCCGATGATGAGCAGCCTGCCGATCACGATCCGTGTGCCGCGGTCACGGTCGATCTTGGCAATGGTCGGTGCGTGCGCATTTCGTCGAATGCGCCTGCCGCACTGGTTTCGGCGACCTTGAAGGCGCTGCGATGATCCCATCGGGCGCGAGGGTCTGGATCGCGATGGGCCACACGGACATGCGCAAGGGCATGCAGGGGTTGGCCTTGCAGGTTCAGCAGGGCCTGAAGCGCGATCCACATGGCGGCGACCTGTTCGTGTTCCGAGGGCGGACGGGATCGCTGGTCAAGATCATCTGGCACGACGGCATCGGCATGTCGCTTTATGCCAAACGGCTCGAGAAGGGTCGCTTCGTCTGGCCCTCGGCGAGAGAGGGCATCGTCTCGCTGACCAATGCCCAATTGTCCTGCCTGCTGGAGGGGATCGACTGGCGTAACCCGCAATATTCATGGCGTCCGCAGAGCGCCGGATAGGGGCTGCATTTTCTTCGTTGGCTGGCGCATTTTGGGCTTTGACCGAAGGCCGATCTGTGATTCCATGCCCCTTATGGACACGGCCGCATCGCCCCTGCCGGACGACGTCGAAGCGCTCAAGGCGCTGCTGGCCGCCGCGCTCTCACGCGCCGATGATGCCGAGGCACGCCTTGCCAAGGCCAGGGCCCGCGAGAGCGCGATCGAGGCGCTGATCGCGCACCTCAAGCTGCAGATCGCCAGGCTGCGTCGCGAGCAATATGGCGCCAGCGCCGAACGCAGCCGACGTCTGCTCGACCAGTTGGAATTGCAGCTCGAAGATCTCGAGGCCGATGCCTGCGAGAATGATTGCGCTGCCGAAGCCGCTCCGGCGAAGACGAGCGAGGTTGCCGCGTTCGACCGCAAGCGCCCGAGCCGCAAGCCGTTCCCCGAACATCTGCCCCGCGAACGCGTCGTCATCCCCGCGCCCTGTTCGTGCCCGTCCTGCGGCAGCGCGCGTCTGTCAAAGCTGGGAGAGGATATCACCGAGACGCTGGAAGTGATCCCGCGCCAGTGGAAGGTGATCCGGACGGTGCGTGAGAAGTTCTCCTGCCGGGATTGCGAGACGATTACGCAGCCCCCGGCGCCGTTCCATGTCGTGCCGCGCGGATGGGCCGGGCCCAGCTTCCTCGCCATGCTACTTTTTGAGAAGTACGGTCAGCACCAGCCCCTCAACCGGCAGGCCGAGCGCTTCGCCCGCGAAGGCGTAGCGCTCAGCACCTCGACCCTGGCCGATCAGGTCGGTGCCGCCGCCTTCGCACTCATGCCGCTCTACCGGCGGATCGAAGCCCATGTGCTGGATGCAGCCCGGATCCATGGCGACGATACGACCGTGCCGGTCATGGCGAAGGGCAAGACCGATACGGCGCGCCTGTGGGTTTATGTGCGCGATGACCGGCCCTTCGCCGGCTCCGATCCGCCAGCAGCCTTGTTCCACTATTCCCGCGATCGGCGCGGTGAGCATCCACGGGAGCATCTGGCGTCCTGGGCAGGGATCCTGCAGGCCGATGCCTATGGCGGCTACAACGAGCTTTACGCTCCCGGTCGTCAGCCAGCACCCGTGATCGAGGCGGGCTGCTTCGCGCATGCACGGCGCAAATTCTTCGAGCTGGCCGATGTCGAGGGAGCCGCGCGCAGGAGAAGCCGCGGCGGACGCAACGGCATGATCTACCCGATCGCGCTAGAAGCCGTGCAGCGCCTCGATGCCCTGTTCGAGATCGAGCGCGGCATCAACGGCAAAACGCCAGGCGAGCGTGTTGCACTCCGGCAGGAACGCAGCGCGCCGCTGATGGCGGGCCTGCACGCCTGGCTCACCGCGCAGCTCGCGAAGCTGTCGCGCAGCCATGATATGGCCAAGGCCATCAACTATATGCTCCGGCGCTGGGGTGCCTTCACCCGGTTCCTCGATGATGGCCGGATCTGCATCACGAACAACGCTGCCGAGCGGGCGCTGCGCTGTGTGCCGCTTGGCCGCAAGGCATGGCTGTTCTGCGGTTCCGACCGCGGCGGACAGCGCGCGGCCGTGCTCTACACGCTGATCCAGACGGCCCGGCTCAACGATGTCGATCCGCAGGCGTGGCTGGCCGATGTCCTCGCGCGCATCGCCGGACATCCTGCCCACCGGATCGACGAACTACTGCCCTGGAACTGGGAATCTGGGCGAGCCAGAATCGCAGCTTGATGGCGCACGTTAACAAGGTCCATTCGGTCAGCACGATCGCACTCGTAGCGCGTCATCTAAGCGTCGAAGAAGATCTGATTGCTGAACTCGCGTCGGGCATGGACCCGGAAGACGGGCTGATCTGGGTGTACAGCCTTGATCGTCCGGAC
>NZ_CP013268.1 GCF_001456115.1 Sphingobium baderi
AGTGTGGCCGATCGAAGAGTTCACCTATCTGCAACCGGCGCGCTGGAACGGCACGCGCAGCGCGGAGCGGATGCCGCACCTCGAACGCTATTGGAGCGCGGCCGATCCTGATTATTGCGACGGGGAAGGGGCGGAGAGCTTCGCCACCCTGCTACGGCGCTGCGAGGCCGCGCTGGCGCGGCTCGCCGCCATGCCGGCTGCATCGCTGGTCTATGTGTTCGGGCATGGGCAGTTCATCCAGGCCGCGCGCGCGATCGTCGCTGACGCCCATCTGGACGAACGGGCCAAGATGCGGGCGTTCTGGCGCAAGGGCGAGCCGCCCGCGATCGCCAACGCGCAGCGGGTAGGATTTCATTGGGAAGGTGGCCGCTGGTCCTGTGCGCCGGCGCTGGCCGGCACGGCCTAAAACTGCGCGGAAAGCCGGGGCCACAAAGCCTGAAAATCTGCTTGCAGCGTCGCCCAGCTCGCGGAGTCCAGAAACTCGCCCTGGTCGTTATCTTCAAGCCGGTGATATTGCATGACGGCCGCCTCGGCTTCGGCCTGGTGCGCCGCAAGCCATGCCTCCATCTCGCGCACGATCTCATGCTGTTCCGGCCTCAACAGCTTCGGATTGACGTAGGTTCGCACAACGAAATTCGTCGGGGTGGGGTAAAAGACGGTGTGATTCCGCATACAATATTTGTTGAAGGTCACATGGCCGCCTGAATTGTCGATCTTTGGTTCGGCCTGGAAGCGACCGAGTAGCAGGCCGCCGGCGAACGGTATGGCGAGCGGCGATCCGTTCGCCTGCCCCCCGGTCGCGCGCACGGCCAAGGCCGGCAGGATATAGGTTGTCGCCAGTCGCCGCGCGATCGAGCGCACCGCCGCGTCATGTTGGCCCCTGTGCATTATCAGGACACGGATTCACGGTAGCGGTTTGATGAGCAGCGGCATGAGGCCGTTGGCGTCGAGATCGAGGTGATCGGACCAGACATAATCGCCGGTGAGATTGATGCGATCCCAACCCAACGGCGAGAGCCGGGACAGCATAGCTGGATCGATCTGGCTTCCTCGCTGGCGCATTTCGTCGACGGCGCGCCCCAGATAGCGACAGTTGAACAGGATAATCGCTGCGGTGACGAGGTTGAGCGCGGCCGCTCGGGTCTGCTGGTTCTCCAGGCCACGGTCGCGAAAACGGCCGAGCCGATGGAAGGCGACCGCCCGGGCAAGGCTGTTGCGGGCCTCGCCCTTGTTCAACTCGGCAGTGACGGTACGGCGCAGAGCCGGATCCTCGAACCAGCGGAGCGTGAACAGCGTGCGCTCGATCCGCCCGATCTCCCGCAGCGCCGCAGCGAGGCTGTTCTGCTGGCGGTAGGCGGACAGCTTCTTCAGGATCAACGATGGCGTGACGGTGCGGTGACGGATCGCGCCAATGACACGTTCAATATCGGGCCAGTGGCTGACGATCAGGTCCCGGTTGAGCCTGTGACCGAACAGTGGCGCAAGCCTGCCATAGCGCTTCGAGGGTTCGAAAGCGTAGAGGCGCCGGTCGGACAGGCGAGGAATGCGCGGCTCGAAATCGAGCCCGAGGAGATGCATCGTCGCGAATACGATGTCGGAAACGCCGCCTCCATCGACGTGCAGCGCGGTCAGATCGGCGTTGCTGTCATGGCCGAGGAGCCCATCGAGCGCATGGATGGCTTCTCCTGCCGTGCCGGCGATCACCGTCTGGTGCAGCGGCGCGTAGCGGTCGGTGATGGTGGTGTAGATCTTGACCACTGGGTCGCGACCATAATGGGCGTTGACCGCTCCGCCGGCTTCGCCCGGCCCGCCCAGGTAGAAGGCCTGGCCATCCGCGGAAGCCCGGTGTCCTTGCCCAAACCAGGCGGCGATCGGCTCGGCGTGGATGGCGTCGGTCAGACAGGCGAGCGCCGCCCGAAAGGTTTCCTCGCGCATGTGCCATGTCTGCATGCGCAGCAGCGCGCGGCGTGACCCTGCGCCGCATACCTCGGCCATGCGCGACAGCCCAAGATTGGTCGCTTCGGCAATCAGAGTGGCGAGGAAGGCCTGCTCATCGCCAGGCGGCAACCCGGTCGAGACGTGCCCGAAGTGCCGGGTGAAGCCGGTCCAGCGTTCGACTTGCGACAACACGTCGGTGATACGCGTGGCAGGCAGCATGTCGTAGCAGGCAAGCGTCAGGCGCCGTCCTTCGTCGTGCCTGGCATCATCGTCCTTCAGTTCCTTGGGAAATCGCAATCGCTCGCCAGCGAACAGGGCAGCATCGCGTCCGGCCAGATTGTGGGCGACGTCGCGCAAGGCGCTGTCGAGCTGCGCGGCGCGCTGATCGAGCCATGCGTGTGGATTACCGAGCGAGAACGGCGGTTGCAGCGCTGCGCCGGATAACGGCGCGAGCAGCACGTCCAGCGACCTGTGCAGCCTTGACCTCGGCACCCAGATATCACCCGAGGCCAGTGCATTGGTGAGCGCGCCGTAAGTCGCCATCTCCCAGTGCGTCCGGTCGATCTTGCCGGCGACCACGACATGGCGGTGCCAGCGCCGCTCGACATGACCGAGCGGAACGTCGGCAGGGAGGGGCTTGCGCCAGTCGCCATCAAGATTCGACAGGATCGCCATCGCGTCGCGCAATGCCGCGGTGCCGGCCCGACCGTGGAAATCGAGCGCTTGCAGGAATAGAGGCCCTGTTCGCTTGAAGGTCCGGTATTCGGCTGCGATCTCGCTCAGCACATCGTCCCTGTGAGGTGCCGCGGTACGACGGATGATTGCGGCATCAGCATCGAGCATGTCGAGAGGCACGATATCCCTGAGGGCCGCACCGATATCTCCGCCGGCGCGTGCTGCCTGGCTAACTGTTTCCAGCACAGTGGCGATCCGCATCAGCCGATCGCGGCCTTCGCGTCCCGAAATCGCGACCCTCTGCTCCAGGCGTTTGCGAGCACGAAGGTGAGCGCGTCCCATCAAGGCGCTGAACATGGCGATCGCCGCGTCGGTAAGCGTGGCCTCCATCTCGCGCAGCGTTGCAAGCAGGATGACCCGCCTGCGGGAGACGCGCATCTGTTGGAAAGCCTGGGCTGTATATCGCACGCCTTCGCGGGCGAACTGCGTCAGGCGGGGCTCGTGCAGGGGATCGACCGGAATGCTGGAAATACCGGTCCTATGGATTATCGCGACCTTCTCGAGGATTTCGGCAAGCGAGGCTGACGCGACGCGGGGCTCTGGTTCGCGCAGCCAGGACAAGCGGCTCTGCCGGTCATGTACCTTCTCATCGATCAGCATATCGAGACGCTGACGCATATCCGCATCGAGTTTAGCATCGACCGCGGCGACCAGATCGGTTTCCGTCCGAAGCATCGCCTCGGCCGCCATCCGCTCAACGACGCTGATGCCAGGGATGACGATGCGTCGCGTGCGCAGCTCGTCCAGCAATCGATCAAGCAAAATGCGCCCGTCCACGATAGCCATGGCTTCGGTTTCCAGCCAAGTCATCATGATGCCGCGCGCTGGCCGGCTCAGATCGGTGAATCCGAAGCGCGCCTTGATGGCGGCAAGCTGATCGTAGCGGGTCGGCGCTCGCCGCGCGAAGTCGGCGACGACGCCTGCATCCACTCCGACCTGTTCGGCGATGTGGTCGAGCATGATTGCAGGCAACAGCTCGCCTGTGCGCAGATGTCGCCCCGGATAGCGCAGGCAGCAGAGTTGCAGGGCATAGCTCAAGCGGGTCGCCGGAGTGCGTGCGAAGCCGATCGCAGCAAGGTCCTCGGCATCGAGGCCATGATGTCGCACCACCGCCGCCTCGCTGTCGGGCAAAGCAAGCAACGCGGCGCGCTGCCGCTGGGTCATCGGAATACGTGCGGGCATGTTTCATCCTCCAAAAACCTCTTGCCTTTTGTTGGCTTAGTGAAAGAGGATTGTGAAAGACCCAAGGCTGCGGAAATTGGTGCATGCTGTTTCCGCCTCCAGATACGGCCGTTTGTGAAAGAGACGCAGATGACGCGCGAACCCTATCTGATCGGTTATGCCCGCGTGTCGAAGGGCGACGACCAGTCGAACGCCGCGCAGCGGCGCGCGCTCGATGCGGCCGGCTGCAAGCGGGTGTTCGAGGAGACCGCCAGCGGTGGGCGGTGGGACCGACCCAAGCTTCTGGAGATGATCGGCCAGTTGCGCGACGGAGACGTCGTCGTCGTCTGGAAGCTTGACCGGCTGTCGCGCAGCCTAAAGGATATGCTGCACATCATGGAGCGGATCGAGCTGGCAGGCGCGGGCTTCCGCTCACTGACCGAGGCGATCGACACCACCACCGCGGCAGGGCGGATGATGATGCAGATGGTGGGAAGCTTCGCCGAGTTCGAGCGGGCCATGATCCGCGAGCGTACCAGCGCCGGCCTTGCCCAGGCTCGCGCAGAAGGACGGATCGGCGGGCGTCGGCCCAAGCTCGGCGACAAGCAGCGCCGCGAAATCGCCGAGTCCGTCACGTCCGGCCGCAAGTCCGGTGCCGAGATGGCGCGGCTCTACGGCGTCAGTGAACCCACCGTCTCGCGCATCGTCGCCGCGCACCGCCAGCAATTCAGTCAGCAGCAGAGGGAACAGGCATGAAGCGTGGTCACGATCTGTCCGGCGTCATGAAGTTCGCCACCTCGCCGGCCTGGGGCGAGCATCTGGGCGAGGCGCTCGGCGATCATCTCGGGCTGGCGATGGAGGAGTTCGACTTCGAAGCGGACGAGCTGGCGGACATCGTCGGCGATCATTGGGCCGGCGTGTTGTGGGGATGCGCGTTCGAGGATCTGCTGACGCGCACCATCCAACCCGACCGGAACATCGTCGATGACTATATTCGGCGCCGGGGCTGGAATGAGAGCGGCCCGACCAAAATCTACCTGCGTGCCCTTCGATCGTCAGTGATGAGCCTCCACGAGGTCAGCGAGGTCGAGCCCGGCAGCGGCTTCCTCGTGCGCGACCTGATCCGGGGCGGCGAGCCGCTTCGAGTATCCGAGCGCAGCGCCTCGCAGACGCTGAAGCAATGGGACAGGATCGGTGCCCGCGTCGTGCAGGTCGGAGGCAAGCACCTCCTGTCGGGCGGCGTGCTGTCGTTCACGATGGAGGCGGCCGAGGCGCTCGTCGCCGATCTACGGCGCTCGAAGGGCAAGCGCAGCCCGCGCACCGCGTTGAACCTAGACGCCGACGATCTGGCTGCACTTCCGGCCCTCATCAGCACGGCATGGCTGTTCGATGTCGTTCCCAAGACCATGGGACCGGCGCCCATCCCCACGCTGCACAACATTGATGGCGAGGAGGTGATGTTCCACCGCGTGCGCTTTCCCTTCGCACGCGGCGTGACCCAGGCGCTGGTCGGCGAGCGGCTTGATACTGTCCCTGCGCTTCAGCGGGAAACCACGCACTTTTGGAACTGGCTGGGCGAGAAACCGAACGGAAAAGCGAAAAGCACCGGGCGCATGGCGTGGGGTGTGACGATGGCGGACGGCACCCCGGTGCTCGGCAATGTCGAATTGAAAGGCCGCGCCCTGATGCTCGCCGTCACCTCGGCCGAGCGAGCGAAACGCGGCACCGCGCTTATCAACGATGCGCTCGCCGGGTTGGTCGGCTCGCCGCTGACCACGATTGAGACGGTCGAACAGGCCATGGCGGCGCGGGCCGAGGGGCTGACATCATCCGAACCGGCACCCGCCATTGCGCCAGAGGTTGCAACCCCGCTCATCCATGCCATGCTCGACCGTCAGTACCGCGCGACGCTCGATGAACCCGTCGGCATGCTCGGCGACATCACCCCGCGCGCAGCCGTTCAAACTGCCGCAGGCCGGCACCGAGTAGCCGGGTGGCTCAAGCATCTCGAAAACCGCAGCAGCAGCCAACTCGACGCGAACGACCCGATGGCCACCTACGACTTCACTTGGATATGGCGCGAACTTGGCATCGAGAACCTGCGCAAATAGTTCGCTACCCCTGACGTCGATGCCTACCGTGAATCCGTGTCCCTACAATGCACAGAGGCCGTTGTAGGCGATGGCGGTGAGGTGGACTTGGACGGCGGCTTTGGCGAGACCTCGCCATCGCATTCGGCGCAGGCGGTAGCATCGCTTCCATGTCCCGAAAATCTTCTCGACGCGGGCGCGCACCCGATGGATCGGTTGATTCCATTCATGCAGCTTACGGAGCGTTTCAGCTTCGTCGCGGCCCCACATGCCGGTGGCGACGATCCGGGGAATGCCGCCCTTTGCCAGCACGGCACTACAAAAGTGATTGCCGCGATAGGCGCTGTCGGCAAACACCTCACCGGGATTGTCGGGCAAGGCACCGGGATCTGCCTTGCCGTCATTGATATTGGCGGAGGTGACGGAGACTTCCTCAACCAACGCGGTATCGGCATCGGCGCCCACGTGAGCCTTGAAGTCGTGAACAGCCCGTTTTCTTTTGTGCTTTACCCAGCGCGCATCATCATCGTCTTCACTGGCCGACGCAATGATGGTGGCATCGACCAGTGTACCGGTCTTGACCGTCACCGCTTTGGCCTTGAGCTGAATGGTCACGGTTTCAAACAGCGATCGGTCAAGTTGGTGCGCGACCAGCAGTCGGCGGAATCTGACAAACGCGGTACGCTCTGGCGTCACCTCATTCGCGGAAAACCCACAGAAGCGGCGAAAAGAGGCCCGGTCGTCCAGGGCCTCAGCCAACTTCACATCGGACAGATCGTTAGCGATGCGAGCGCCCCACATAGACGGCGCTGATTGCTGAGCCAATGACCCTGCCTTTGAAATGGCAGCGGAGATGGCAAGATGCTCGACGATGACATGGCCAGCGGCGGCCACGCAGGCTCACCTTTGGAAGCAGTATAGAGGGCGTCGAGAAGCGAATCCAACGCGGTCCAATCGATCAACGAGGAAGGGGCGCGCTCTCGTCCAGCAAATCCAAATCGCTCCTGACCAATCGAACGCTGCACCACGGCCGCTCTCCTCCTTGGAAAGCCCATAGAATCAGCAATTGGTACGCCTGTCTACGCCCGCGCGCGCACAGGTTTCATTAATATAAAATATTCTAACTCTGCGATCTGTTGATCCTTCTTTTGCATGTACTACACCGGAATCTATAAAAAATTTCATTTTTATATAGAAAGCTCTATAGGATAACTGTGTTTGATAAATCAAATCTTTCGCAGAAAGGCCGCCATGTTTCTTTAGTAGAAGAAGGATTTTTGCGTCTTCTCGTATTAAATCTATACCAAAAGAACTTTTAAAACGTGCATTCTTCTCCAGAATTTCCTCTGGTTCAATTGAATCCATGGCGAACACCCCGACTGTCATCAAAACATTCGCGACCCCCTATCCGCCTCCTTCAGAGAAGATAGACCAAGCAGCCTACATGTTCAGGAGCTTTCTGAACCGTTGTAAGATCGGCCTGATCCTTGATGAAAAGCAGAATGATGAAACATTTTGCAATGAAAAACAGAAAATGCATGCATTTTATGCACACGAAATGCGTTGCTTTATAAGATTGCATCTTCATGTCTGACTATGACACGGGGTGCGCCTTTTAAGGCGGCATTCCTTGCCGCGTTGATTTTGGTCTTTGAGGGGGGAATTGATGACGTGACCGCTATCTGTTCGGGCGCAACCGCCAACTAATCAGACATATTTTTAACTTTCAGGAATGCCCTCGCTGAAGCGGCGATGGGCATGGTGACGCATGTCGTCCTGAGAAAATTGAGAAGTGGTAAAACCATGAATAGGAAGATCATCCAGAGAAGTTTGCTAGTCTCTACGGCCTTGCCGGCAGCGTTGACTGTAGTCGCTGTTCCGTCTCTCGCTCGTGACGTCACGATCCCGGCCCCTGTTGCACCGGCAACGTCTGTCTCCGGCGCCGACGTGAATGCCGCTATTACGGCTGCGGTTAGTTCTCCCAATGATGCTAAGCTGACGCTGATCGCGCCTAGTTCGGCGGTTGTGAGCGGCCCTTCGGTCCAGTTCAACGCCGCCGAAGGGCAAGGCGATGGTGCCGTGGCTTTCACCAACAACGGTAAGTTCGGCGCGGTGAGCAGCATCACCGGAGACGTTACCGAGTCCGTAGGAGTCTATTTCGTTGGTCGGCCTGAAGCCGGGGCGAGCAATAGCTTCACCGCCACCAATGCCGGCAGCGGTCTGGTTACTGGCGGACTTTATGCAACCGACTTCGGCGGTGCTGTCAGCATCGCCAATGCCGGGACGATCCATGGTGGGGTCTATGCGCTTGAGAATGGCGGCGATGTCAGCGTCTCGAACAATGGCACCGTAACTGGCGGCATTTATGCTACCGGCGACAGCGACGTCAGTGTCAGTTCGAGCGGCGAGGTTCGCTCCGGCGGTGTTTATGCGATCGCCAACCAGACCAGCACTCCTTCGGACCCTGTCGACGGCGTTACGACGACGACCACGACAGGCGGCGCCGCAACGGTGGCCATCGACGGGAACGTGGCCAGCGAAGACGGGTCGAGCCGTGGCGTGGTCTATGCTTCGGGTCTCGGCGGCGCTAATGCTACTGTCAACGCTAAGGCCGGATCAGTCACGGCCTATAGTGCTGGAACGGTGTCTTCCGTCACCCAGCCCTATACTGTTGCTGCAAACGGCAGCTCGGCCCAAGTCGAACAATATGATACGACACTCGGCGGCGGTACGGCGACGGTCGCTATCGGTGAGGGCGGCGATGTGACCAGCGTCGCCGCTACGGGTATTGGCGGTGCCACCGCGACGATCGGGGGCGAGGTGTCGGGCAATGTATCGGCGACCTCGTTCGATGCCGACGGTGTATCGAAATATGCGAGTGCTGAGACGCGCGCTGCTGATGGCGTTCAGACGCAATATGTCGTGACCAGTTCGACCGCGCCGGTTGGCGGAGCGGCTTCCACGAACGTTGCCGAAGGCGGTTCGGTTGGCGGGAACGTCAATACGAACGGCCTGGCATCCGCCGACGCGACGGTTGACGGCGAAGTCGAGGGCAATGTGTCGGCGACTTCGGTCGGGACAGCCTACACCTCGAACACGCAGTATATTTATGCCAATGACGGCAGTCTTGTTCAGACCGTAGCGCAGGCGACTACGACGCCAGTAGGCGGCGCGGCCTCAATCAATGTCGGTCAGACGGGTCATGTTGAAGGATCACTGATCGCCAATGGCGATGCCGGTGCAAGCGTCGGGAACAGCGGCAATGTGGAAGGCGGCGTCTACGCCTATTCGGCCCGTTCGCTGACGCTGACCAATAATTCCGATGTTCTGGCGGACGGTACTGGTTCCTCGACCAATTGGGAATCGCGCACCGTAGGCGGCGATGTCGATGTCACCAATGAGAGCGGTGCCCTCATCCAATCCGGGGTTGTCGCCAGTGCGGTCGGCGACGTGACGATCGTGAATGAAGGCGTGGTTCGCGGAACCACGAGTGCTTCGAGCCTGGGCACCGCTTCAACCTATGCGTCGACGAGTCAGACGACCAAGGCCACTGCTACGGGCACGGCACCGGCTCCCGACATCACCACGACCGTTACGTCTTCGGCCAGCGAAAGCAGTTCGACGGCAATTGGCGGTTCGGTGAACGGCACATATGCTGGCGCGAATGGGACGCTCAACTTTGACAGTCCTACGCTTGGTAGTGTGTCTCAGGTCGCTAACCAGGACAGCACAGCCACGGTGACGGGTGCCATTTATGGCAACCTTTCCTCGACGGCCGGTTCGGGTACTAACTCGAATTCGTCGAGCAGTTCTGAGTCGACGACCATCCTCAGCGAGGAAGTGCCGACCAACGGCACCTATCGCTACACTTCCGCCTCTGAGAGCGAATCGTCCTCGGCCCAGGGCACCAGCACGGTCGTCATCAAGGGAACGGTCGATAGCGGCAATACCGGCGCAGCCGGCAATGTCAGCTCCTACGGCACGGAAGCCAGCAGCGTGACCGTCGATAGCGGTAAGGTCGGCGGCACCGTCACTTCGGGCGGTTACACCAGCACGACCGCTGCCAATGGCAGCAGCCAATATGACTATGTTGTGACCGATGGAGTTTACTCGCTTGCGAATAGCGAAAGCTCCTCTGAAACCAGCACCACCCGTTCGGGAGGCGCTGCGAGCGCGGCCGTCACCGGCACGGGCAAAGTTGATGGCGGGCTGTATGTCTATGGCCTGTCCTCCGCGTCCGCTGTGGTGGGTGCGAAGGCAGAAGTCGGCTCTTACATCACCGTGACCACCAGCGGCGTTACGGACACCAGTTCGGGTTCACATTCGAGCTATGTGGCCGACGAAGATGGTGTCGTCACCCAACGCTCCACGTCTGCCAGCTCATCGCAGGCAGCGGCGGCAGGCGGCGATGCCACGCTTACCATGGCAGGCACCTTGCTGGGTGGCGCGTCGGTCAGCGCCGGCCAGGGCAATGCGACGGCAACTATTACCGGGATCGTAGATGGCGGTTCGGTTTCCGCTACCACAG
Source organism: Sphingobium baderi (assembly GCF_001456115.1). NCBI lineage: Bacteria > Pseudomonadati > Pseudomonadota > Alphaproteobacteria > Sphingomonadales > Sphingobiaceae > Sphingobium > Sphingobium wenxiniae. The sequence goes on from NZ_CP013268.1 coordinate 10,453, forward strand.
GTGGAGCGTCTTCGACCTCACAGACGGTATATGACTATGCCGGAACGGTTGACGATGGTGTCGAACTGACTCAGGTCACTGCAACTTCGACCGGGACGGCGCAGGGCGGAACGGCGACCATCGTGGTCGACAGTGTTTCGACCTTCCTCAATAAGGGACAGTCGGGCGTCACTGGCGATCTTGTCGCCTCGGGCCTTGGCGGTGCCTCGGTTTCCGTTGCAGGGGATAATGTCGTCGGTGGCGGCATCTATGCCTCAAGCTATGGCTATGACAGCGCCTCGACCAAGGTGACTAGCTTCTCCGCTGATGGTCAGGAAGACAGTAGCTACAGCTATAGCCAAACCGCTCGCGGCGGTGCCGTGAATGTCGTGAACGACGGTGAGGTCGCCGGCAATGTGAGCGCTAGCGGCGTAACTTCCGCCTCCATCACCAATAACGGAACACTCGGCACCTACGGCTACGGCAATTATTTCTCCGCCAATGCCAGCGATTATGATGTGACTGCACAGGAGGAGGAGACGCATCTCGAGAATCCGGCCCTGCGCCGGTTCGAGGGCACCTACACGATCACGCCGGTTGCTGGGAATGCGAGCTTCACCAATGGCGCGGACGGAATCGCCTTCGGTGATATCAGCGTCATCGGCGGCACCGGGACGGTGACGAACGACGGTATCATCACGGGAACTACCTCTGTCGGCGGTTGGGCGCTCAACGGTTCGGCCGTAGTCGATGCTACGGAGACGAGCACAAACGTCACTGTTACCCCCGGCGAGGAACTGGTATCGCAGACCTATGTGGTGAACCAGAATGGCGTCTCGGGCGGCATCGACGTGAGCGGTGCGGTTATCACCCAGGACAACCTGGCGAGCTATGCATCGTCCTGGCTCAGCGGCACGAGCATTGTCGTTGATCCCGAGGCTGTCGATCCTGACAAGTTCCCGCTGACGGTAGCTGGTGAGAAGGCCGTCAAGACCAGTGACATCGCGGCGACCGTCAACCTGAACGACGGTTCGATCACTCTGGGCGACATCACCGCCCAGCGCGACGATAGCGGTGCCTATCTTACCAACACCACGGTCAACCTGAATGGCAGCGGCTTCCTGGGCGCCAGCGAGTTCGAGAATTATTTCGCGCAATATTCGCCTGCACCCACATTGTCTGAAGCCGCAGAGGGCTATTTCTCGACTGGCGGTGCGCGCGTTCTTGGCGTTACGGCTCTCAACAAGACCGGCGATGGCACATTTGTCATCAATGGTGCTGCTTATGAACCCGCCGAAGCCAGCGAACTACAGCCGAATTGGACGCTGGATGTCGGTGACTTCAATATCAAGGCCGGTGAAGTCCAGTTGGGTCTGGATGCCAGCGGCGAGGATGATGTCTTTGGCGTCAAGGGCAACATCACCAATGACGCTACCCTCGTGCTGGGTCGCCGCGTACCGGCGCTGACGGCGACTGTCGGTGACAGCCTCGTTAGCGCCGGACCGGAAACCATCGACGGCATTTCCCTCTACCAGAAGGGCAATTTCACGCAGAATTCGACCGGAGCGTTGGTCGTCAATCTGAACCCCTCGTTGGTGCGCTACAGCCCCATCGACGTTTCGGTTGGTTCGAGCAGCGGTAGCGAAGTGCTTGGCCCCGTCGCTGCGGGTGTCAATGTCTACTACTTCACCACGCCGAGCGCGCTGGGTGTGTTGCAGACAAATTCGACTGTCGAGGTTGACGGCAATGTCAGCCTCGCCGGCAAGGTGGCGCTGACGGTCTCGAAGGATAGCCTCTTCTCCGATGGGGATGGCTATACCCTCTTTACCTACACCGGCGAGTATGATGGCACGGGCCTTGCGGTCACGCCTTCGCTCAGTTCGCCGTTTGTCAGCTTCGACTTGGTGAATGACACGGCCGCCAAGACGGTGAAGATCGAGGCTAGCCGCGCCAGCTATGCTACTGCGGCAACCAACCCGAACGCGGTTTCGGCCGCTACGGCGCTCGACAGCACCCTCACTACGGTTATCGGGAAGATCAAGGCCGATGCGGCAGGTGAATCCGCTTTCGGGAGCGTGACCGAACTTGGTTATGCACAGGATATCGCCAATATCGCGGCAGGTCTCGACTGGCGCCTGAACGAAGCGGGTGCCGCAGCGGTCTTCAACGAACTGTCGTCGGCCGAGATTTACGGGTCGCTTGCCGCGATCGAGCAGAATTCGGCGCTCACCGAATCGTTCGAAACGGCCGCCGTTGTCGGCAATGCCGGTCCGGGACTGGGGCTGTGGATCAATCCGGTCGGTCGTTTCGCTCGCTATGGCGGTACGGCGTCAGGCGCATCGAAGATCCGCGACAACAGCTATGGGGGGGCCATCGGCATCAACCTTGGCTATTCCAATAATGGTGGCTTCGGGATCGGCTTTGCCTATGCCGAGCATGACATTGCGGCTCGGGGCACCCCTGAGACGGCAAAGGCCAAGACCTACTCGCTCGGTGTCAACTGGAAGCATGTCTTTGGTCCCTTCCAGGCCGGTGCGCAGTTTGTTTACGGTTTCTCGAACTTCGATGTTACCCGTGAACTGGCCATCCTGGACCGGACGGCGACCGCCAGCTTCAAGGGGCGTCAGTGGGACGGCAACGTCGAACTGGGCTATAATGTCACCCAGAACAGCAACGTGACCGTTCTGCCTTACGGCAAGCTAGCGCTGCGCCACTGGACCTTGGGCGGGTTTACCGAAGAGGGTGCCGCTGGCGTCGGTCTCACCAGTGAACGGGACTCCAAGACGGTGTTCGTGCCGGAGGTTGGTGTGCGCCTTGGCACTGAGTGGGCAGCCAACAATGATGTGTCGGTTCGTCCGTTCGGTAAATTGAGCTACACCTTCCAGGGTGATGTCGGCAGCAACCGTTCCTTCGCCTACGTAGCGGGCGGTGACTCCTTCGTTCTCAAGGGTGTCGATCCCAAGGGTTACGGTTCGGTGGACGCTGGCATCAGCGCCCTCTTCAAGGAGCGGGTCGGGGTCTTCGTTCAGGGCGGTGTGAATTTCGGCGGCTCGCAGAAGGGTGCCGAAGTGCGTGGTGGCATCAACGTCCGGTTCTGACCCCCAAAGACCAGGATGAACTGACGTAGATGTTACCCAAGGGGTGGGAATGGTCGCATTCCCACCCCTTGTCGTTTCCCATGACAGGCAAAGTCGATAGGGGCGCGTCGAGCTGACATCGCATCAATTTCTGGTTGCAACGCTGGACGGATTTGGTGGCGACATTGCCTCCAACCAGAAAAGTCATCATGTGACCCGTTCAAGATAGTCGAGCAGCAGGGCGTTCTTATGGCCCATCGCGCCCGCTCGCTCCTCGGTCGGCAGCGCACTGCGTACCATGCTCGCCAACGCCCTGCGCGCACATCTTGCTGAACTGGGGCACCCTTGGCCATTTATCGTGACAGGCTACACCCCGCCATGCGGGATTCACGGCCCGCTCTATATGTGATAATGTCCTTTATCACACACTCTAGGGACCATGATCGCATGACCGGGACGGCCGCCACGACACCCCCGCAACGTCGCCCCGTCATCCGGGCCGTCAGTTTCGATGAGGCCGGCGCGGCGATCGGCAGCTTGCTGCCGATCGCGCGGCCGCCCACACGCGCGGCCGAAACCGGCGCATCCGGCAAGGTCGCGGATTTCCTGCTGGCCTGGTGGAACGGCGACGAGTGCGGGCATTTCCCGATCATCCACCTTTGCAACGTCGATGCCGTCATTGCCGAGGATATGCTTACGGTCATGGCCTATCTGGCGCAGGAGTCGACCACCTACGCCGATGCCTGGGGCTACCGCGACGCGATGGGCGACCTTTGGGTGCGCTATCGCGGCGACCCCGCAGAGAGCGTTTAAACGCCTCCGAAGATCCACCGCAAAAAGGGATGCCGGCATGATCGAAAATGACGACGAGGCTTTTGCCGACAACTACGCCGAGCGCGACCAAGCCAAGGCGCTGTGCGAGCAGGCGCGCGCGGGCGGGTTGCGTTTCGAGGCGTATCTACCCGGCGACATGGCCGATTGGCTGTTGGCGCAGGTCGAGCGGGGCCATTTCGTTGATCCGTCCGAGGCGGTGTTCGCGATCGTCAAGAACTTTATCGACATGGAGCCGCACCGCGATTTGCGCGACGAGCTGCTACGCCGGATATTAGACGAGTCGGTTGCGCGCGGGCTTGAGGACGTGAAGGCGGGCCGCGTTCGTCCCGCTGATGAGATGTTTGACGAATTGCGCCGGGAGCTGGCGAAGCCTCGCCCCGAGCCGGCCCGTTGGCAGAAGATCGCACGATGAACCAGCTCGCCCCCCTGCCCTCGCCGGCGCTGGCGTTGCCGGCCTTGATCGCGGCGGCCGACGACGCCACGCGGCTGCGCTTCCTTGAGTTCTTCGCCGTCACCATTCGCAACCCGCATACGCGCCGCGCCTATATGCGCGCGGCCGGCGACTTCCTGGCCTGGTGTGAGGCGCGCGGCGTCGCCTCGCTTGAGGCCGTGCAACCGCTCCACGTCGCGGCCTGGGTCGAGGCGCTGGGGCGCGAGCTGGCCGCGCCCAGCGTCAAGCAGCAGCTCGCCGGCGTGCGCCACCTGTTCGACTGGCTGGTGACGGGCCATATCGTGCCGGTGAACCCTGCCGGATCGGTGCGCGGGCCGGCGCATAGCCAGCGGCGCGGCAAGACGCCGGTGCTGGCCCCGGACGAGGCGCGGCGGTTGCTCGACAGCATCGACGTGACCACCCATGCGGGCCTGCGCGACCGCGCCCTGATCGGGTTGATGGTCTATAGTTTCGCGCGGATCGGCGCGGCGCTAGCGATGCGGGTCGAGGACGTGTTCATGCAGAACAGGCGGCTATGGGTCCGACTGCACGAGAAAGGCGGCAAGCGCCATGAAATGCCCTGCCATCACAATCTAGAGGATTATCTGACCGCCTATATCGACGGGTGCGCGCTGCGTGAGGATCGCAAGGGATCGCTGTTCCGCACGATCGCACGCGGGACTAAGCGACTAAGCGATACCCCCCTGCCCCAAGCCAATGCCTTCGCGATGGTGCGCCGGCGCGCAGGCGCGGCCGAGATCGGGACGGCGATCGGCAACCATTCGTTCCGCGCGACCGGAATCACCACCTATCTGAAAAACGGCGGCACGTTGGAGACGGCCGCGACGATGGCGAACCACAGCTCTACCCGCACGACCCAGCTCTATGACCGCCGGCCCGATGACGTGACGCTGGACGAGGTGGAGCGGGTGTTGATCTAGGCGGCGATCGCTGGCGCACATCCCCAGCGCCCGCCCTGCCAATGGAACCCTACCTGCTGCGCGTTGCTGATCGCGGGCGGCTCGCCCTTGTGCCAGAAACCGAGCATCTTGCCCCGATCGTCCAGATGAGCGTCGGCGACGATCGCGCGCGCGGCCTGGATGAATTGCCCATGCCCGAACACATAGACCAGCGAAGCGGCCGGCATGGCGGCGAGGCGGGCAAGCGCCGCCTCGCAGCGCCGGAGCAGATTGGCGAAGCTCTCCGCCCCCTCCCCGTCGCAATAATCAGGATCGGCCTCGCTCCAATAGCGTTCGAGGTGCGGCATCCGCTCGGCGCTGCGCGTGCCGTTCCAGCGCGCCGGTTGCAGATAGGTGAACTCTTCTATCGGCCAGACTTCGACCGGGACGCCGGGGAAGCGCGCGATCGTCGGCGCGGCCGTCTGCCGGGTGCGGGTATAGGGCGACGTGACGATGAGCGCGGGCGCTTGCGTCCAGCTCGCCGCGACCTGGCGCGCTTGTTCGTGGCCGTGCTCCGTCAGCTCGATCGTCGCGAGATCGCGACACGGCACGCCGGCGTTGCCTGTAGATTCGCCGTGGCGGATGAAGATCGCCCGCATATGCGTCATCTATCCGAATACCTCGCTATGCGAGCCAAGGCGCGCGAGGCGCAGCGTTTCGTCGTCGGGCTTGGCGTAGATCAGCACCAGATCGGGCTTGACGTGGCAATCGCGGTAGCCCGCCCAATCGCCGCTCAGATCATGGTCGCGGTATTTGGGATCAAGCGGCGTGTCGGTCGCGAGCGCGGCCAGGACGGGCAGAAGATCGGCATCGAGGGTCGCTCGATGTCGGCCCTTTGATTCCCGCTTGTAGTCGCGCTTGAACCGGGTCGAACGATCAATCGTCCGCATGGAGGTCCGCCATCAGCGCATCGACGCTGGCAAACTTGGTCCCCTTCCCCGCCGCCAGCTCTGCCATTGCCTCGCGTGTCGCGGCGTTCGGAACCTTGACCTCGAAAGGCAAGCGCCGTTCGTCGGCGATACGCAGCATCAGCAGCCGGATAGCGTCGGAGATCGAAAGGCCCATCGCGCCCAGCGCGGCGGTGGCGCGTTCCTTCGTCGTATTGTCGATCCTGGCGCGGACATAGGTGTCGGAAACAGCCATTGGGATTTCCTTCTGAAAACGTAGTCCCAATGTAGTCACAAAATCTGATTTTGGCAATGGGTGCGGTGATTATGCGCCTGCCGCTGGCGCGGCACCGTGGCTCTAGTCGCTCACGCTCCCCAAGCCCGCAAGCGGTCTTGGCCCAAGGTAACGATCCACATGGCGGAAGCGAGATCGCTGCGCGGATCTCGCGCAGCAGTGCCGGGGGAAAGGCGGTCCCGGCCGCCTCTCCCCCGCAACGGCAATCAGCGGGACCGTGGCTCACTCGGCTGCGCCTCCCTGCGCCGCGCACCACTCCCGCAGATTCCCGCTGCCCCCCTCTCTCGCCGGCGTTCTTGGGCGTCCGTGTTCCGGCCGATGGCATGGCCATCGCCGGACAGGCGATTTGAAGGGAGTAAAGACGATGACCCACGAAACCCGCGAAAGCTGGCTCAATGCCGTGGCGCAGGGCATGGCTCTGCTGTTCGAGGCGCTGGACGCCCCCCTGCCCGACCGCTTACGCGTGGCGATCGGCTTCACCAGCAGAGGCGCGAAGGGCAAGGCGATCGGTGAGTGCTGGGACAACCGACTTAGCGCGGACGGGCATTTTGAAATCTTCATTCGCCCGGACCTAGCGCACGCGCCCGATGCGATGCCGGCGCAGATCGCGGCCATCCTCGCGCATGAGCTGGTCCATGCCGCCGTCGGCATCCCGGCAGGGCATGGGAAGGCGTTTAAACGGGTCGCGCTGGGGCTGGGGTTGGTCGGGCCTATGCGCGCCACCACCCCCGGCGAGGCGTTCCTTGCGGCCGTCGCACCGATCCTCGATGCCGCTGGCCCCCTCCCCCATGCCCGTCTCGACACGGACGGGGAGTCGACCGCGCCCAAGGAGCAGAAAACCCGGATGCTGAAATGCGAGTGCGCGACGTGCGGCTATACCGCGAGGACCGCGCGCAAATGGCTTGAGCAGGCCGGAGCGCCGCTTTGCCCGATCGAGGATCACGGCCAGATGAGCCATGAGGCGCTGGACGATGACAGCGAGGATGAGGGCGGCGAGGACGGCTAGACGCCCTGCCCTTTCATCCGATAGCCGCTTGCGCTATGACCACATGCAAACATGAGTTCATGTAAGGATATTCACATGCCAACAATCGCGATCATCAGCCAGAAGGGGGGCGCGGGCAAGACCACCCTCGCCTTGCACCTGGCCGCAGCCGCCGAGGATTCCGGGCATACCGCGCTGGTGATCGACCTCGACCCGCAGGCGACGGCGAGCCAATGGGCGGCATGGCGGCAGGACGCGCCCCCGGTCGTGATCGACAGCGCCCCCCCTCGCCTTGCCGCCAAGATCGAGCAAGCGACGGCGCAGGGCGCGGAGTTCATCGTGATCGACACCCCGCCCCATGCCGACAGCGCCGCCAGCGCCGCCGTCGAGGCGGCCGACCTGGTGTTGATACCTTGTCGGCCGAGCGCGTTCGACCTGGCCGCGATCAAGACCACGGCCAGCCTTGTGAAGATGCGCGGCAAGCCCGCTTTCGTGATCTTCACGGCGGGAAGCCCGACCGCGCCACGCATGTATGACGAGGCGGCGCAGCTCGTGCAGGGTTACGGGCTGGACGCCTGCCCGCTGCGTGTCGCGGATCGCGCCGCGTTCCGCCATGCGGCGACCGAGGGAAAAACCGTGATGGAGATCGAACCGAATGGCAAGGCGGCCGATGAGGTGCGTCAGCTTTACAAGTGGGCATGTGAACATGTAAACATGCCAGCAGATAGGAAGCGGAGGGCCAGCGCATGAGCCGGAAGGGATCATTGCTTGCATTGCGGGATCGGGACGCAGCGCCGACGCCGGCGACGGCCGAGCCGGAGGGAAGGGCGGCCGCGCCGAGCGCCCGCAGCACTGGCGTAGGCACCGGCAGCAGTTCGAGCAGCAGCCCGGTTGCGCCGAGCCGTCAGGGCAAGAAGGCGATGACGGGCTATTTCAGCCCGGAAATGTCGTTCGCCATGCACATGACCGCCCGCAAGCACGGCATGAGCTTGCAGGACGCGATGGCCGAGGCGTTCAACGACTGGCTCCGAAAGATGGGGGAAAGTCCTGTAGGCAAGTGAGCATGTTCACATGCAAACATATAGCTTAGGGGAAAACTCATGGCCGTGCTAATCGTGTCCGCCATCTTCGCACTGGTGATGATCGGATTGTCCATCCGGGCAAACGCCCGTTTCCGGCAGGAAAGGAAACTGCCGATGCAATGGCGGCTTTCACGATGATTGTGTTGAAAAACTCTCAGAGGCATTTCCTTGGGTAATATTCGAATTCAGGCGCAGTGGCAGGCGCATCAATGATTCGCAGGGCGCGGGCCGTCTGCATCATTGTTACCGAAAATCGGCGGGACGCACCTCAGCACCGACTTTTTCAACACAATCACGATCAGAGCCGCTTTCCAATTTGGTGAATTGGTCCGCACCTCGCGTTCTAGCTCTCAGCTTCACGCCCTTCCTTGCGATCTGTGTGCTGGGGCTGTTCAATGTTACCGCGATGACCCTAACGCCGAGGCCAGGGCAGGAGGGGATGCTGTTACCGTCCCCGATCTTTATTGGAGGCGCGTTCGTGGCGGCCCATGTTTTCCAGCTTTGGTTGATCGGAAGGAGCCTGGGCCGAAGTTAAACTCAATGTCGTCATGTTCACATGCAAACATGGCAGTTAACGCCACGACACTGTCCTATTGCCGCCACGATTTTCGGCGAAGCAATCACGCTATGGTAGTTATTAGGCACGCGATCTTTCCTCGTGACACAGCTTCGGTGCTGGGCATCTGGCGTGAGTTCATCGCTAATTCGCCGGTCAATCTCGACTATCAGAATAATGACGCTGAGTTTGCAAACTTGCCTGGGAAGTATGCGGCGCCCAAAGGATGCGTGCTGCTTGCGGACCGGGAGGGGGAAATCGAAGGCTGCGTAGCGATGCGCCAAGTCACACACGAGATATGCGAGATGAAACGACTATATGTTCGTCCCCAGGCTCAGGGACGGCATCTTGGTCGCGCGCTCGCTGAACGTCTGATCGAGGAAGCTCGCACTGTGGGCTACAGCGAAATGAGGCTCGATGTGCAAGCGAAGTTCGTCCCCGCGCGCAAGCTGTATGAGACTCTTGGTTTCGTCGCGGCGGAGCCGATTTCCTTCAACCCGGTTCCCGGCGCATCCTTTCTTGGACTTCACCTGTAGTCGAGTCCGTAGCTATCGACCAGAAAGTGACAAAGGCGGATCAGTCGATATGTTTGCATGTGGACATGAACGCTTGTCCACATAAGGGATCAGCGCAGTGGCTTGCGTTCGTGCCGTTTCTTGCAGAAGCCTAGGAAAGCGGCGCGGGGGCTTTTCAGCTCGGGCTTGCCCATGTCGTGCCACCACGACACCCATTCGTCATAAAGCGCATACACGTCATAGCCTGGCGCGGCCGTCTTGGCGTCGTGCATGGTTTCCGGGTCGATATAGGGCGCATCGTCGCCGGCGTTGGCGAGCGGATCGGGCTTGGACTTGAGGCCCGAGCGGTTGCGGAACAGGATCACGTCATCATTCATCGTCACCGCATAGTCGGGGAAATGGCCGTGGTCCGCGTCATGCTCGCAGACCTTCTTGACCAAGGCCCGGAACACCCGGAGCGGGCTGTTCGAGCCGCATTTCTTTTGCAGCAGCTCCAGGCCGATCTTCCATTCGTCCTTCACGCCGCAATGCTTGCGGGCCAGCTCATACATGCGCCGCTCGAACGGCTTGCGGAGCCGGAAATAGTCGCGGTGAAGCGTCAGAACATTCTTGCTGATGACCGAGCGATAAACCCAATCCGACAGGGTGATTTCCAGATCGAGCATACGGCCGTCGAACGTCTTGCGTGTGATTCTGGCTTCTTCGATCAGCCCGAAAATCCGCGTTTCCTCGACACCGCCCGTCTGGATATTGGTCCGCACCGTGGTCCCGCGCAGGCGGGTGAGGGCGTCGGCCATCAGCCGATAGCCTTCGCCGCTGGTTTGCCGGTTGGTGGCGACGAGCATGTCATAGGCTTGCAGGCGCACCGTGCGGCTAGGTTGCTGGCCCTGATTCATCTTCGCGACGAGCTGCGAAATACAGTAGATCAATATGTCCTTGTCGTGGATCGTCGCCAGCCCCTTGCCCGAGGGGATAATCTCGATAACGTTGCCGTTATGCTCATAGCGCCGCATCCGGTTGTCGGGCTTGGTCGAGAGCGAGAAAACCGGATGCTCCATCGAGGCCATGTCGTCCTTGGGGATGGCGTCGAGAACATCGCAGATGAACAGGTCTTGGTTAGGGTGCCGCACCGGCAGCAGCGGCGTGCGATCGTCGCCGTCCACGGCCATGGACGGCGCGGCGATCGGCGCGTCAAACAGGGAAGGGGCGGAGTCTATCGTCATTTCACTAACGCCACAGCTACTATCGTCATTTCACATACGCAAGCGGATTATCGTCATTTCAGATTCACCCCCGCGCTATCGTCATTCCGATTACGCTTGGAGGGGGCGGGCCTATCGTCAGAGTGGATTCACCCTATCGTCACTCTGGATTCGCTTTTTCGTCAGAGCGGATTCACCGCGCGTCACAAAAACGCCAATTAACACATTATTTTCAACGCACTATAAAACCGCCCAAATCCCGTAACACGACTCTAAACCCATATATTAACACTAGGGCGAGGCTGTGGATAACTTTAGGCCGCCCCGCTTGATGCGACGTTGAAAGGAAGAAAAGCACCGCCTCTTGGGGCTCCGCCCCGCCGGCTCGCGGCCTTCGGCCGCCCCGGATCGCTATGCGATCCTCCCACCCGGCATCCCCAAAATGAGCCGGCTTCGCCGGCACGCTTTTGTTAATTTGGGGTGTGGTGTAACCGTCACACCCCTATCGCCAGCGCATCATTGAACCCAGCCGCCGAAAATGGCTTTCCAGAAAAGCCAAGCGGATATGTGGGCGTTCTGATCGAGAGGGTAGAGGAGGCGGAAACGTCCCCACAGGGGGCGATTTCCGGCCCGCCCGGCCTCATTCCGGGCGTAGGTCAGGGTTTTCGGCGTCGGAACCGCCTATGGCGCTCTACGGGCTTCCCAGGGCCGCCCGATTTTTCCGGCGCGAGATCCACGCACCGTTTAAACGGCCTCACGCCTTGTCGAAGCGGCCCGCGAACTCGCGATCGGCATAGTATTTGAGCTTGGCGGCGACGATCGGCCGTTGCCCCGCGAGGAACAGGAGCTGGTAATCCTCGCGCAGCGTGCGGACTTCATCGGGGGTGAGCAGCGGGCGAGCGACATGCTGCGCGCCGAACGATATGCCGGTTTCGTCGCTGTCGATCGCGCGGCTCATGGTCTCGAACACGACCGTCTCCTGGCCGAGCAGATCGGAGACGAGCTTGGCACTGTCGTGATCGTTGACCCCGAATATCTGCAAGACGCCAGCGTTGGACAAGAAGGTGCCGGCACGGCGCTCGTAGAGCGCGCGGAGCTGGTGAACGTCTTGCAGGATCGGCCAGAGCTGGATGCCGTAGCCGGCCATGAGGCCCATAGCGCGCTCGACGGGTTCGAGGCGGCCGAGGGCGGCGAACTCATCGAGCAGGAACAGGACGGGGCGGGCGGGGGAGGCCGGCGCGCGCGCCAGATCGGTCAACCCTTGCGCCAGCATCAGGCGCAGCCACCGGGCATAGGTGGCGAGCCGATCGGGCGGCAGCACCAGATAGGCCCAGTCGGCCCGAAGCTGCGATTTTGGCCATGTTGAAGAACAAAGATTGAACATGGCGATCTACCAGGCTCGCTCTTGTCCTCCAATCTCGTAAACATCGGTCTCGATCGAGCACCTGTAGCTCTCTGCGATGTTGAACATCTCTGTCTGGAGAGATGCGATCTCATCATCGAGGCTGACGCCATCGGCACCCTGATCATAGGCGACGGTCAGCGTGTAATCGCAGTTCCCGGTCTTTTGCATCTGGTAATCCCGCTCCAGCATCGCCTCAATGCGCTCGCGAGCGGGCTTTCTGCCACGACCATGCTTGTTGAAGTTCTCGATGGTCAGATGCAGGGCGATGGTGACAGAAGGCGGCTTTTCCGGCAGCCCGATCCTTGAAGGAATGACGTCAAGCGCCCGATAGACGGTCATTCTTGAGATCTTGAGGTCGCGCGCGACGCTGGCCTTGCTCGCGCCGGCGGTGATCCGGCGTCGGATTTCATCGTCATCGATGTTTTTCTTCCGGCCTTTGTAGACGCCTTCGGCGCGCGCCGCCTCGATCCCGGCGCGCTGCCGGTCCTTGATGAACGTCAGTTCCATGTCCGCGACCATGCCCAGAATGGTGATCACCATCCGCCCCATGCTTCCGGCCGTCGTCACCTCCGGCTCAAGCACCCGCAATGAGGCTCCCTTCTGGTCGAGTTCATGAACCAGATTGAGAACATCGCGTGTGGAGCGACCGAGCCGATCGAGACGCAGGACGACGAGTTCGTCATCGGCGCGCAGGAACTGCATGATCGTCTCAAGCTCCGTGCGTCCAGTGCGCGATGCGCCCGAGCCTGTTTCGGAGCGGAGGATTTCACAGCCCGCTGCCTTCAACCGGGCAACCTGGATGTCGAGATCCTGGTCGATGGTGCTGACGCGGGCGTAGCCGACGCGGGTCATGGGCAAATCCGTCACATTAGGGTGGCTTTGCCCTCGTACAGTAACATTGGTGACGGAACCACCCTTTTGTGACATGTCGTATATGTCACTTCCGATCGTCACGTTCGGGTGCACCCAAATGGTGCGAGCGGAAAGGCCCCGGTCAGGCAGCAAGCCGCCCAAAATCGATCCGGCTATTCAGATCGAGGTCGAAGCGGCCATAAGGATTGACGTGGCTGTAAATCAGCGGTGTGAGGCCGCGATAATCATCCGGCGTCATCCGGCCCGTCCATTTCGGTTCCACCAGCACGCTCTGAAGCATTCGGGTGTTCACATAGACAAGCGACGCTTGCAGCAAATGTAGCGCCAGGACCGAGAGCTGCTGCTCATCGATGCGGTTAGTGGCGATCTCGCCGCCCTTGCCGAAGAAAACGAACCCATTGGCACTGTTCCAGTTTTCAACGACATTCAGGCCTTCATGAATTTCGCGGCGGAAGGACTCCTCGCGCAGATACCGGCACAGGAAGATCGTCTTGACCGCGCGGCCCAGCTCACTCAACGCCTTGTAGGTCGGGTGCATCACCTCGGAGCGGCTAAACCGGCGCAGGATCGCCTCCGGGTCGGCGGTTTTTGTCTGCATCGCGGCTGCATATTTGACCATCTCGTCATATTGCTGCTCGATCTCATCCCAGTTGATCGGACTGGAGAGGATCGGCTGCAAGTGGGGAAGCCGCGTTCGCATGCCGACATCGGGAAGAGCCAGCTTCTGGCGAGCGATCGCTTTCAGGCGGGGTGCAAGCTCAAATCCGAGAAGCCGGCAAAATGCAAAGCCAACCGCGCTTTGGCCATGACTATCAACATATTGTCGCTGGATTTCCATGTCGGTGCAATGGCGCAGCACGCCCTCGATCATGGAGGCGACCTCGGAGGAAGAGCAGCGCTTGAGCTGGGAATAGACGCATGTCGCGCGTCGTTCGACATGCCAGTAGATCATGACGCCCCGTCCACCATAACGCGCATGCCATTCCGTCATCAGGTTGCGATCCCAGGCTCCGAACTTTGTGGAATCTGACGCACAGGCCGTGCCGGCGTCCCCCCAGACTGCAGCATTGCGGATTGCCAGGGTCGCATTCGCAACCCTGGCACACGCCTCCTTGAGCGCCGCGGCATGAACGAAGCGGCGATGGACATGCAGCAGCTCTTCATAGCTGACATCGGGGGTGGCGCCGGCGATCCGCTTGAGCCCGGCATTCGTTCCCAGGCCGTAGAGGCATAGCAGGAGACGTTGATCCAGCGCGGTTTTCGGCAGTGCAACACGCGAGGCCGATGTTTCGAACGCTTCGAGAAGTCCCGTATCAAGGGCAGCCTCCTTCAGTACGTCGAGCAGCCCGGTCATCGGCCAGCGTTGGCCGATCTCGGTCTTGATCGAGGCGAGACCCCTGGGTTCGGGCAAGGGTTTGAACGGGGTGAGAGATATACGGTTCTCGCCGCGCCACAGCAGCCGAACCTTGTCGTTCCGGGGAATATTGGCATTGAGGAGCAACAGTTCCTGAGCAAGCTCTTCCCGGATGGCGCTTGAAAATGCACGCGCATCCGCCGTCAGGTTCAATCCTGTGTAATATGCTTCTCGCCGCGCATCGAAGTCCTTGGGAAGATCGTCATCGGGATTGCGGTATCGGTCCGCCCCGACAACCCAGATTTCCTTAGAACGGATGCGATCGCGCAGTTGCGCGAGGACACAAAGCTCATAACTGATCCGGTTTACGCGCCCCTCTTCATCAATGACGGAACTGCGCCATCTCGCCGGAATGACCTCGTCGACCGGCACTGCGTGCGGCGGCACGTAGCGGCATCCATCATCCACTTTGCTTCTGATCCAGTCCAGGGCCGCCAGCACCGGACGCCACACGGCGTTGTTCGACCGGAACTCCAGTGCCGAAAGCAGGCTTGGCAGCATACGGCGATAATGATTGGCCCATGACCTCCGCATCACCTTGTAGATCCGCCGATCCAAGGCGCCCTTTGCCTGGCTTTCCTTGATGATCGCCGCCAGTTTGTCCTTGCCGGCGATTGGGAAAATGACATCGCAGATGCGCCCGGATGGATCGTCGATCGAAGCGCTGGCAATCTCGACCAGGAGTCGCTCCTTGCCATAGACCCGCTCGATGTCTTTCGCGATATCGCCCACCACCTTGCGTTTCGAGCGCGATCCGATCTTATGGACCGTCTCGATCAGCAGGTCGACCATCGCATCCGTAAGCTGAGCTTCCCGCGCCATCAGATAAACGGCATAGAGCCCGAGCTGGCGCGCCGGTACATGCCGGCGCATCTCCGAGGCTTTCTCGCCGGCAACCCGGCGAACGATCTGATCGACCCATGCCTTGCCCGTGACCGATAGGAAATCTCGGGGAAGAGCAAGCCGTTGGATAAAGGCGAGTTTGGCGGTCACGCCAAGAATGTTTTCGAGCGTCGCCTGACCTGCATCCCCCTTCATCGTGTTGAAGCCGGTCGGGCCATCGGGATCGGCGAGCGAGGCTTCCAGCAAGGCGACCGCATCCGGCGCAAGCCGATCGCGGACTCGGGCCAACAGGGCCTCCAGATAGAGGTGTCGTTGCGAACGGACGAGGCGTTCCAGCTCCTTGCGCGACGGCCCATAGATACGGCGGTCGCGGCACCACAGGAAAACATGCTCGAGCATGGCATTGATCGGCTGCCCGCCCGCACAAAGATCGTCGGAAATCCACCTCGACAACGCCCTGCGATCCGTCTGCGTCATACGGCGGAACCCGAGATGCCGCAAAATCTCCGCGCAATGCCGGCGGGCGGTGCGCCCGGAAAAATCATAGTGGTTCACGGATTTGGCATCGAGACCAAGTTGCTCCGCCAGATACAAGACACCGTCGGAGGGTATCGACGCATGATCCGGCACAAAGAAGCCATGCCCGGCGAAAAATCTAAGCTGAACCGCCAATCCCAGTCGTGCCGTCTCCGCTTTGCCGGTCACGAACGCGATGTCCGAAAAACTCAGGCTCCAGGAGCCGATCAGATCCCCACTCGAAACGCCAAGGCTCATAACGCCGCTCCCTTATCGGAGCGGAACGTCGTTCCTCGCATGGGCGATCGTCAACAACAACCAGCCCGTTCCCGACGTGTTCTCCAAGATGACCAAAATCGCAGCTTCGGGCCGACTGGGCCAAATAAGCGTCCAGCGCCGTTCCCTGCCGGATCGCCGCGAAGATGTGGTGGCGGGCCAGGTGGTTGGGATAGTCCGATGCTCCGGGCACCGTCACGATCAGCATCGGTAGCGCGGCCAGGGCGATGAAAAGCGCGATCCAGTATCGGGCGAGGCCCTGCAGGGGCCGTGTCTCGGTCGCCGGGGGCATGTCAGGCCACCAGTGCGGCATCTTCCGCGTCAACGTCGCGCAGCGCATCCGCGAAGATTTCGGCCGCCATCATCCGCACAAGCGGCTCGTCCTCAACTACCAGCACCGTGACACTGCTCTCCATGCGCGCCTCCTTTTTGGTGTGAGGGCGGAGCCGGGGTCGCGCGCTCCGCCCTCTTTCCATCGCCATTTCCCACAGAGGCCGATGGAAATCCTTGTTTCACGCCGATCCGCTACCCTTTCTCTCTCCGGTTAAATTCCGCCACGTCGCGCAAGGTTGCAGCCCAATAGGCGAGGGCCAGGCCCTCGTCCTCATTCTCGCCTCTGCTGACCGTGGCATAGATGCCCAGCGCCTGCGCGAAATCGTCCGTGGTCGCGACGCCGCTCTTTTCCAGAAACGCGCTCACAACCGCCAGCGCCCCGCCGATCGCCTTCACCAACGCGGGATCGAGCGACGTCGCCCGCTCACGCGACCGCCGATCGGGATCGGCAGCATCATCGGCACGCAAGGCAGTCAGTCGCGCGGCAATGTCATGGGCCTGTTGAAGATAGATCGCTGCGGCATCCTCGCCGGCCCGATCGAGCAAATCGAGCGCCTCGGCCATCAACGCGACCGCGCGACCGCGCAGGGCGGTCTTGTCCGTCATGCAGGCTGCTCGCGAAGCGGGCCGCTCGCCTGCTCCCGCCCGTCGCGCTGAGGCTGATCCGCCCAGGTGATTTCACAGGCGTTCTTGCCGGCCCGCTTCGCCACGAACATCGCCTGATCGGCCGCGTGCATGAGCGCAGCGGGATCGCGCGGGACGTGCGGCGGAATGACTAGCGCGCCCATGCTGCACGTCACCGGATGCTCGCCCGCCGCCAGCACGGCCGACACACGCGAATGAAGCGTGCGCGCGAACATCTCGCCCGCGTCCGCTGGATGCACGCGGAGCAACACCGCGAACTCGTCGCCACCGATCCGCCCGAAAGCATCCTCGCGCCTGATGCTACCCGCCGCGCCGCGCGCGAAGGTCCGTAGCACGGCGTCGCCGGCGGCATGGCCGTGGGCGCTGTTGACGCCCTTGAAATCGTCAAGATCGAAGATCGCCAGCAACAGCGTCTCGCTGGCCCTGCTGGCGACGGTAAGCGCCTCTGAAAACCGCTCGTTGAACGTCTCGCCGTTCAGCGCGCCGGTCTTGCGGTCGCGCAGCGCGAGATGCCGTTGGCGGTCAAACGATCGGCGGAAACTCACGATCGTTGCGGCGACAAACAGATAGGTCGCGACCCGCACGCCGGTTCGGACCGCCAGCGAGGCCGAGACCCCGCCATCGTCCAGATGCGGAACGATGGCGAGGATCGCGGTAAGCAAAGCAACAAAATACGCAGCGCGTTCGCCTAGCGCCCATCCAGCGGCGCATATGATCGGAACGTAAAGCGGAAGCAAGCCAGCGCTGGGATAGGCGTGGTTCGCCCATGAAAGGGCGGTGACGGCAACGAGGATCGCGAACCAGGCATGTTCGCGCGGCAGGGATTCCAGACGTTCGGCCATTCGGCCGACAGGGAGATGACTGTTCACGCGCTTCCCACCCCTACCGCAAAGCTCCATCTGCACTCGCCGGCGACAGTCGATCGGACAGCCGACCGCACGCCGCCACATCGGAAGCGTGCAGCCGGCAGCAACCGGCCATTGGAAACCTGATGTAAGTCAGGCGCGAACACCTTTGGGCCAAGGGCCTTGGACATGCGTGTTCGCTGCCCGGTCGCTGAAGCTCGTCTTACATTGAGAGGTTTCCACGCCTCTGCCCCCCTCTCAGCGGGCGCGTGTCGTTTAGAGGAAAAGCATTACGAATTGCAAATAAAGTGCAGTTCCGCACGTTCGCGGCGCTGCCCTCCGCTAAGTCGTTTAAACGATCTCAACCAACGCAGAGGCGCGATCGTCACTCGCGAAATAGGTCCACCACATGACAGCCCAGCGCGCCCGCAATCGAATCCAACAGTTCCAACGTGGGGTTGCCGCGTCCGTTTTCTATGCGCGATAGATACGAGGCAGTAACGCCGGATCGCTCCGATAATTCTGTTTGGGACATTTCGAGTTGCACGCGGCGCTCGCGGCAGTTTCGGCCGACAAGCATCGCGAAGCTCTCTACTCCGGCAAGAGCTGGTTGGTTCATGGTTTTTGTCCGCTATCCGCTTTGACCTCAATCGTGCAGCGCACGGGCTTTGCCGCCTTTTCCGCCTGCTCACGGCATTTCTGCACCGTCTCGCGATTGGCATCCGTCAGCGGGGAAGCCGCGACGATCAGCGCCCAGCTCTCCGGATCGGCCGCCTGCATCAACCGCTGCCCCGCCCCCCACGGGCCAGGCTCATTGAGAACGCGGGTCGCCATACGCTCGGGCCAGCGCCAGCTATCGGGGGTCGCCCGCGCGAGCGGGCCGGCAAGTAGGGCGTAGAGCAACAGCCCCAGCACCACGCCGCAAGCGCCGATGACATACAGCCAGCGGTTTTGCTCGTCGCCGCGCCGCGCCGATGCGAGACGGTTGCCGATCTCGCGCGCGGCCTGGTCCAGCGCCGTGCGCGCCTCGGTGATAAGGCGCTGATCCTCGCGGCGCGCGTTCGTGGCGGCGCTGGCGATCTCACCCGCCATATGCGCCGGGTCCATCGACAGGGCGGGGCTTTTCCGCATGGCGGCGATCTGCTGGGCCAGCACCCCCAGCACTTGCTCGGTGCGCCCCAGCGTCGGCTCGTAATCGGGAATCTCGATATTCTCGCGCGCGGCGGTCAGCCCCTCGATCGCGGCGCGCAGCAACGCCACCTCGCCATGCACCGACGCCAACCGATCCTCGACCCGCGCGAACGCCAGCGCCGGATCGTCAGCGTCGCCAAAACTATCATCCTCTTCCCGCATCGCCGCCTCCGTCCGTCTATATTTGACAATTTTTCACAACATCCAACGAAATCAAATGATAAGGCGGCGCGCGACCCGAAAGTCTCAATAGCGACTCTCTTGAGACTTACTGGCCTGCCAGTCGTGGGACTGGCAGGCCATTTTTCCGGTCGGCCAATTACCGGCTAAGGCCACGATCGCGGCCAATCCCAAGTTCGTGCGTCAACTGGTGGCTAAGGTCGCGCCCGCGCCCCATGCCCATCTCAAGCCCCAGCTCGCGCTCACGGCCGCGCAGGATCGATTCCACCTGGGGATCGCGCTCAAGGCTTTTCGCCATGCCCGCCATTTCCTTGCCCGCCTTCTCGCGGCCCGTCATGTCGCCGGCGCGATAAAGCCGGTCACGGTCCTGGGAGAGCTGTTGCCAGCGTTCCACGAACCGATCGGCGCGCAAGTTCGGATCGGCCCGCACCTTGGCCTCCTGCGCCATCGCATCCATCATCGGGCCGCTGCGCCCCGCCGCCGCCTCATGGAGCAAGCCGGGTTCGCGCTGGAACGCCGATGCCATATCGCGCGAAGCCCCCGCCCTGATCTGGTCCAGCGCCTCGGTCGCGCGCTCGAGCGCGACCTTCTGATGCTCCAATACCGGCCCGCCCGATGCGCGGGCCTGCAACACCGCCTCGGCCGAACGCGAGGCCCGCTCGACCGCGCGCCGGAAATCATGGGTAAGGCCCTGCTCGGCACGCGCCGGGGCTTCCTTCGCCGGCGTCGGCGTGCGCGACGACAGTTTCAGCCCATCGAACATGCCCCGCTTGGGAGCCGCTTTTTCCTTCGCGCCCTGCGCTGGCTCGGCCGCCTTCGCCGGCTCGGCCGACAGCTTCAAGCCGTCGAACATGCCGCGCCGCGGCTGTCGCTCGGCCGCGGCCTTCGCATCCCCTGCGCCGCGGCCCTCGCCGATCTCGCGTGGGCGTGGATCTCCGCCCATCTGGCGCATGGTGCCAGCACGCGGGCCAAGAAGCTCCACACCCTTGCGCTCGGGCGCATCCGGCAATCGGATCTCGCCCGACAGACCGCGCCGATCGGCGAACGATTGCGCCTCGGCGTCGCGGTCCCGATACATGGGATAATCCGACGCCATATCCTTCGCCCGCTCGCGCGACAGCGTGCGGACAAGCCGCCGATCGTCGGCGAAGTCGTCGCGGCCATAGTGGAGCTGCACGCCCTCACGGTGCCGCGACAGCGCCACATAGGCCGCATGGCGGTCCATCCCCGGCGTCGCCAGCACATGCCCCTGATCGACCGTCACGCCCTGCGATTTGTGGATGGTCGCGGCATAGCCATGATCGACATGGGCATAGTCCTTGAGGTCGAACGCCACCTGTCGGCCATCATCGAGCCGCACCGCCATGCTGTCGGGCGACACGCGCTCGACCTTCCCCAGCGTGCCGTTCTTCACGCCTAGCCCGCGCTCGTTTTTCAGGAACATGATGCGGTCGCCGGTCGCGAACTCGCGCGCGCCCCGCTCGGCCGAAATCCGCACGTCCTGCCCCAGCTCGCCGGCTTCGCGCAGCCGATCGCGCGCGGCCTGGTTCAAATCACGAACCTCGGCATTGGTGTGGGTGAGGATGATCCGCGTCTTTTCGGGATCGGCAAGCCGCTGCGCGTCCCATGTGTCGATCAGCTCGGCCCGCGCAGCCTCGCGCGTCTCGGCCGCGTGGACCATGCCATGCTCGGCATAGGCATGGATCGCCTCGCCGGTCCTGCCCGTCGCCAGCGCCCGCGTGGCGTCCTTCTGCCAGTCCTCATGCTGCCGGCGAACCTCGCTGATCTCGGCCGCGCCGTGGCGCTCGGCAAGGGACCGGAACGCCGCCCCGGCCTCGATCGCCTGCAACTGCTCGGGATCGCCGACAAGGACCACCTTCGCGCCGGCCCTTTCGGCCTCGGACAATACGCGCTCCATCTGGCGCGTGCCGATCATGCCCGCCTCGTCGATCACCAGCACGTCGCGCGGGCCTAGCAGCTCGCGGCCCTGGTCCCACTGATATTCCATGCTCGCGATCGTGCGGGACTGGATGCCGGAACCGCCCTCAAGCCCCTCGGCCGCGATGCCGGACAAGGCCGCGCCGCGCACCTGATAGCCGGCGCGCTCCCATTCGTCGCGCGCCACGCCCAACATGGTCGATTTGCCGGTGCCGGCATAGCCGACGACGATTGCCAGGTCGTTCTTGCCGGTGATATGCGCCAGGGCGTCCTTTTGCTGGCTTCCCAGCGCAAGGCTTCCACTCTCGGCGGTGTCTCGCCCCCCCATTTGAGACGCCGCCGAGAGACCATGCCCCGCCCGATCCGCAAGCCGATCGCCGGCCTGGCTCAACCGCTGCTCGGTGTCGATCATGTCGCGCGACGTGAACCGATCCTCGCCGCGCCCGTCCTTCCCCAGCGCCACCAGCTCGGGCGAGGTCCGCACCGCGCTCATCACCTGGTCGAACTGATCCTTGCCGTCGCTGTGCCGGAACGCGAACTGCGCCAGGTCGCGCCGCGTGAACGTCGCCTGCTGGCGCGTGATCGCGTCCAGCGCGATCTCGGGCCGCGCAATGATCTTCTCGCCATTTTCGCGCGCGATCCGGGCATGGTCCTCGACCCGCTCGGCCTCAAGCCCTTGTTCGGGCATCCGCGATGCAGCCGGCCCGATCTTGTGTTGCGGCTCAAGGTCGATCCCCTGCGCCGCCAACGTGCGATGGTCGATCCGCGCGTCAATATCCAGCTCGGCAAGGCGCTGGTTCACATGGTCGGCCCACGCCTCGCGCCACTCCTTCAGGAGCGCCGTGCTGTTCCACTCGACTACCTTCTTGCCGAAGCCGTCCGGGCTGATTTCACGCATCGACAACATGACATGCGCGTGCGGCTTGGGCTGGCCGTCCTTGCCCATGTCCCAATGCACATTGAGGTCGGCCACCATGCCGCGTTCGACGAACTGCTTTTCGACGAACTCGCGGGCGAGCTGGACGCCCTGCTGCTGGTTCAGCTCGCGCGGAATCGAGAACTCGACTTCGCGGGCAAGTTGCGCGTCCTTGCGCTTCTCGCCGGCCTCCACCTCGTTCCACAAGGTCGCGCGATCGTTTAAACGCTCCGGCGCACCTTCGGGCAGCATGATTTCCGAATGGACGACGCCGGCCTTGTTCGAGAAATCATGATCGCGCCCGAGTCGGTCATCGTGCAGCCGCTCCGCCGCACGATAGGCCGCGCTCGCAACGGCGCTCGATCCACTGGATCGGCCAATGACTTTCGCGGAGAAATGGTAGATTGCCATGACGATACGAAACTTACCTTTCTTAGCGCAGGTCGGCAACGACCTATAAGCGCGCACTCACCACTCACTGCCGTTCGCGTGATTGACTTCACCGTATTTCTGTTCGGAACCGCTGTCCTGCCAGCGCGATCATGCTACTGTGCGGCTTCTGTTCGACGGGCGCGAGGGAGAGAATGATGCGAAAGACGCGCGACTATGACGCCGAATTGCGGGCACTGAGCGACAAGGCCAAGTCTATCAAGGCGAAGAAGATACAGCAACTCGGCGAGCTGGTGACGGGGACCGGGGCCGATGCGCTCGATCTGGACACGCTCGCCGGTGCGCTGCTCGCCGCCGTGGAATCGGCCGACGCGGAGGAAAGGGAGGCGTGGCGCTCGCGGGGCGCGGCCTTCTTTCAAGGACGCGGGCGCAAGGCTGGGCGACGCGCTGGCGGCAACGGCGAAGGCGGAAACCAAGCTGGCGCAGGCGAGGCACAGGGTTGAAGCCGCCAAGCGCCGCACCGATACGAGAGGATGGGTCGTGCAGCGTCGCGAACGCACCCGCCATCTCATAGAGCTGGGCGGCCTCGTCCAGAAAGCCGGGCTCGTCGAACTGACCGACGACGATCGAGCAACGCTCTATGGCGCGATGCTCGATCTGGCCGCCCGCGCGCAAGGCGATGGCAACGCCCTCGCGCTCTGGAAGCGGCGCGGCAAACGGGCCTTCGACGCGGAAGCGGAAGGACAGGACAACGCGGAAGGAAACGCCCATGACTGACACGTCGCGCCTCTCCTGGCAGCTCCTGATGGTCGGACCGGGAATCGACCGGATCACCCCCGACATTCAGGACAAGCTCGCCTCGCTGCTCGATCTGCTTCCCGCCACCGCGACCATCAATGTCCAGACCGATGCCGGCTATGTCACCGTCTCGCGCGACTGGCCCAGTCACCGCATGGAAACCGTCGATAGCCTGGTGGACGAAATCGCCGCCGCTCCGGGCATCACCCATATCGCGCTGCCGGCAAGCGAAGGACAGGAACCGTGACGCGCGCCCTCGACATCGGGGCGATCCGCGCCCAGGTCCGCGCGCTCGATTATGTGCGCGGCACCCCCGCCGAAGTCGCGATGTGGCGCGAAGGCGATGCCGAAGCCCGCGCCAATCTCGCGATCGAAGGCATGGACCTCGACGCCGACGAACACGCCCTGTTCGACATGCTGCGCGCGGAAGCTGTCCCCCCTCCCCTCGCCACCGCGATCGTCCTCAAGCTGCTCGATCATCCCGACGCGGACCCGGCGCTGGCGATCACGCCGGCAACGATCGGATGACGATGCGGGCCGATCTCGATCATCTTCCCGCCGCCAAGCGCCGCGAACTGGAACGGGTCGCCCGCGTCCTGTTCGATGAATTTGAGGATGCCGTCAAAACCAAGCTCTCCGACAAACGCAAGGGCGGCCGCATCCTCAAGCTGATCCTGTTCGGCTCCTACGCGCGCGGCGATTGGGTCGAGGATCGCGCCAGCGGCTACATCTCCGACTATGACCTTCTCGTCGTCGTCAACTCCGAGACCTTCACCGATCTGCAAACATGGTGGGCGGTCGCCGACGATCATCTGGTGCGCGAGCTGACCGTCACCCGCCATCTCTCAACGCCGGTCAATTTCATCGTCCATTCCCTGATGGACGTAAATGACCAGCTCGCGCGCGGCCGTCCCTTCTTTGCCGACATAGCCCGCGATGGCATTGCCCTCTACGAAGCGCCGGGACAGGGCCTCGCCATGCCGCGCCAGCTCGACGCGCAGGAACGCCACGCCGAAGCCCTGCGCCATCGCGACCATTGGTTCCCGCTCGCCGCGCACGCGCTCAAGCTCGCCCAGGACAGCATCGCCGACGGCGTGCCGCGCGATGCGGCGTTCATGCTGCACCAGGCCGTCGAGCGGGCTTACAATGCCGTGCTGCTCGTCCTGACGCTCTACGCGCCCAAATCGCACCGTCTCGGCATCCTGCGCTCGCTCGCCGAAAATCTAGACCCCCGGCTGATCGAAGCATGGCCGCGCGATACTCGCGCGGCCCGCCGCCATTTCGCACAGTTGCAGCGCGCCTATGTCGAGGCCCGCTATTCCCACGCCTATGAAATCACCCCCGACGAACTGGCCTGGCTCGTCGAGCGCGTGAGGCATTTCCACACGATCGCCGCCGCGATCTGCGCCGAACATCTCGCCACGATCGACACCAAAAACGACCCAGGAGGATTGCCATGAAACCAGCCCTGTTCCTCACGCCCCTGCTCGGCCTCGCCGCCTGCACCCCCGCTGCGCCCGACCCTCGCGGTGTCGATCGCGACGAAACCGTGCTGACCGTCACCGGCACGGGGCGCGCCGAAGCCACCCCCGATCAGGCGTTGTTCACTGCCGGCCTGTCGAGCATCGCCGCCGACGCGCAGGCCGCCAGCGCCCGCAACGCGGAAACCATGAACAAGATCACCGCCGCGCTCGCCAGGCTCGACATTCCGGCGCGGGATATTCAGACCCGCAACCTCTCGGTCAACCGGATCGACTATGGCGCGAACAAGGGCCGCTATGAGGCCAGCAACAGCGTCGCCGTGCGGGTCCGCGACAACAAACGGGTGAGCGAAGCTCTCGCCGCCGTCACCGCTGCCGGGGCCAACATCGTCTCCGGCCCCAATCTCTCGGTCGCCGATCCCGAAAAGGCCAACCTCGGCGCTTATGGCACCGCCTACAAGGCCGCGCGCGCCAAGGCCGATGCCTATGCCGCCGCCGCCAACCTGCGCGTTACGCGCGTGCTGGCGATCAGCGATGGCGGCCAGGGCGGCTATATGCCGCAAATGGCCGACATGGAGGCCCGCATCGCCGCTCCCCCGACAGTCGTGCCACAGGCAGCGCCCCCGGTGATGGCGGGGACCAACATGAACATCGTGACCGTGCGGGTGGATTTCGCCCTGGCGGCGAAGTGATCCGGCATGGAATGGTTCCGCCAGCTCGGCCGCGCGATCCGCAACCTCGCCCGCCTCGCGCGCGAGCAACCGATTTGGGCGATCACGGCGCTGACCCTTAGCCCGCTCGCGCTCATCCGCCATCTGTTTCGCACCGCGATCCTGTTCCTGATCGTCGGCATCGTCCTGGCCGGCGGGATGCAATTCGTCCTCGCCTCCCTGCTCGGCCTGGCTCGCGATTCCAATCTCTACCAGCTCGGCATGATGCTGACGTTCCTCGTCATCATCCTGGTCACGCTGCGCGCCCTCTTCCAACCGCTGATCCTGCGCTATGGTGGCCCTGCCGGCGACGATACCCACGGCTCGGCCCGCTTCGCCACCGATCGCGAGACGCGCCCCCTCGCCCAAAATGGCGACGGCCTGCTGATCGGCCGCGACCGCAAATCGGGCAAGCCGCTGCGCTATGCCGGCCCCGCCCATCTGCTGACGATCGCGCCGACGCGCACCGGCAAGGGCGTGGGCACCATCATCCCCAACCTGCTCGACTATCCCGGCCCGGTCGTCTGCATCGACCCCAAGGGCGAGAACGCGCGTATCACCGCCCACTATCGCGCACGCTTCGGCCCGGTCCATGTCCTCGATCCCTTCGGCGTAACGGGCATGGTCGGGGCCGCGTTCAATCCATTGGATCGTATCGACCCTGCCGGCCTCGATCTCGCCGACGACTGCATGACGCTGGCCGACGCACTGGTCTATGACGCCCCCGGCGAAGCGGGCGAGGCGCATTGGAACGAGGAAGCCAAGGCGTTGATCGCCGGCCTGATCCTGCATATCGTTTGCCAGGAGCCGGCGGGCACACGAACCCTTGCCACGCTGCGCGACCGGCTCACCCTCGCTCCGCAAGCCTTCGCCGCCCAGCTCGAAGCCATGCAGGCGCAAGGCGGCCTCACCGCCCGCGCCGCCAATCGCCACCTCGGCAAGTCCGATCGCGAAGCCGCTGGCGTGCTGTCGGCCGCGCAGCGCCATACCCATTTTCTCGACAGCCCGCGCATGACGGCGGTGCTGGGGCACTCGGATTTCACGTTCGCCGATGTGAAGGCGCAGCCTACCAGCGTCTATCTGGTGCTGCCGCCCGATCGGCTCGCCACCTATGCGCGCTGGCTGCGCCTGATGCTCGCGCAAGGGCTGACCGATCTCGCGCGCGCGCCGGCCTCCCCTGCCCGCTCCGTCCTGTTCCTGCTCGATGAGTTCGCCGCCCTCGGCCGCCTCGAACCCGTCGAGCGCGCTATGGGCCTCATGGCCGGCTACGGCATCCAGCTCTGGCCGATCCTGCAAGACGTTCACCAGCTCCGCGCGCTCTACGAGCGCCGCGCCGGCACCTTCCTGTCGAACGCCGGCGTCTTGCAGATATTCGGCGTCAACGATCACGACAGCGCCAAGCTCGTCTCCGATCTGCTCGGCCAGGAAACGGTCGTGTTCGAGAGCATGAGCCGCGCGATCGACGCGGAAGAGACCGGCATATCGTTCGGATCGCAGCATGTCGGCCGCCCCTTGCTCACGCCCGATGAGGTCCGCACGCTGCGCGAGGATTTGCAGCTCCTGTTCCTCGCGGGGCAACGGCCGATCGTCGCCGCCAAGCTACGCTATTTCGCCGATCGCGAGTTCGCGGGGAAGTTCGACAAGGTGTAGAGCGTTTAAACCGTCTCAAACACAAGGTATTTCGACCATGCCTAATGAACGATTTGAGGAATTTGCCGATCGATTCATGAAAAGCATCGGCGAGCCGGGCTGTGACCTACAAGCATTGGTCGATGAGCTGATAGAACTGCACGCTGTCGAGCGCGACGAATTTAACCGTGTCCGCCTGATAAGTATGCACATTGCGTTGACCAACATCGCTGCCGAAGGCTTGGCCAAGGCACAAGCCCCAGGCTCTCAGATCATCGGCTTTCTGGCCGATAACCTTTCGACTTACCATCTCATGCTCCGCCAGGAGAGTTTGGTTGACGGGCAGATCGACAAGGCCGTGCTTTTGCGCGTGACCGAACGCGAAATCACCGCTGGCCGCATGAAGGGCAACGATCCTCTCCGGGCATTTGCCGAAGGCGGCGAGTATATTCGCGACAATCCGATGGAGGGCCTTTTCCACGCTGATCCATCGGCCGACGACAAACCCGTCCTGAATTGAAGCGATAGCACCACGCGCCACAGGGCGCGAATGTATAGGCGTATACAAATATACAAGTTCGCCGTCTGTTCGGCCTGGGCGTTGTTTAGCGGACTTTCCGCGCCCTCCCCTGCCGGTTCTTAGCGTAGGATTCCGCCCTCTCCCGCAACGATGATCGGGCCAGGTTCGCGAAATCGTTGTCTGGCGCACAAATCTTGAAGCTCGCCGCGCCGATCGCGGCCGCTCGGACCCGATGTTGCCGTTTTTCAGCCCTAGCGTCCATAAAACGCACTTCCGTGTCGTCGCGCGCGATCGTGCGAGGATCTAGCTTCCAAAAAATCGGCCGCCTAGGAAGCCCGTAGAGCGGCATCGGGCGCTCGACCTCTCCAACCCTGCCGAACGCTCAGAATGACGCCCAGCGGCCCGGAAATCGCCCCTGCCGCGACGTTTCCGCCTCCCCTGCCCTCTCGGCTTGATCGCTGCCCTATCCGCCTGGCTTTTCTGGAAAGCCAATTGCGACGGTGCCGCTGGCGCTGTGGTCGCGGCAGGGGCGCAGCGTTTAAACGATCCCTAATCCAACAAAAAGCGTGCCGGCGAAGCCGGCTCATCATGGGGGATGCCGGGTGGGAGGATCGCAAAGCGATCCGGGGCGGCCGCAGGCCGCGAGCCGGCGGGGGCGAAGCCCCCAAGAGGCGGCGCTTTTCTTCCCTCTGACCGTGCTTCAAGCACTGCGCCAGTGAGTCGCGCTGCCTCTGTCCCGATTTCCGGGACAGGTTGTCCGATCTGGCGGGATGCTGGTGGGTGAAACCACGTCGCGGCAAAAGTTATCCACAGGGCGGCCTAGTGTTAATATATGGGTTAAAGAGTCGTGTTACGGGATTTTGGCGTCTCCGTAAGATACTGAATATAATAGTGAAATCGGCCATTTTTTGGCCTTGGGCGTCAACGGAACCCCGAATCCGGTGACTCCAGAACCCCGAATCTGCGTCAACGAAACCCCGAATCGTCGGCGAGCGTCAATGAAACCCCGAACTTTTTCGTTGCGTCAATGAAACCCCGAATCTACGGTGGCCGTCAATGAAACCCCGAATCGAGCCTGACCGTCAACGAAACCCCGAACTTCCGCTTGCCGTCAACGAAACCCCGAACGGCGCGGAGGGTCGCCCTCCCCTGTTGCCGGTTCGCTATCCCGATCCCGATCTGTTCATTTGCGATGTTCTCGACGCCATCCCCAAGGATGACATGGCCTCGATGGAGCATCCGATTTTCTCGCTCGCGACCAAGCCCGATCGGCGCGTGTTCCGCTACGAGCATAACGGCAACAAGCTCGAAATCGTCCCCAGCGTCAAAGGGCTGGCGACGATCCACGACAAGGATATTCTGATCTACTGCATCTCCCAGCTCATCGGGAAGATGAACCAGGGCGAGCGGCCGAGCCGCACCTTGCACCTCACGGCGCGCGATCTGCTAGTGTGGACCAACCGGCAAACCGATGGCGACGGCTATGACCGACTGCGGAGCGCGTTCGAGCGCCTGTCGGGGACGCGGATCACCACGAACATCAAGGCCGATGGCGAGGAAATCACCGAAGGGTTCGGCCTCATCAACGAATGGCGGATCGTGCGGCAAACCCGCTCCGGCCAAATGTCGGAAATCAAGGTCACGCTCTCCGATTGGCTGTTCAAGATGGTCGAGGGGCGCAGTGTCCTGACGCTGCACCGCGACTATTTCCGTCTCCGCAAGCCGCTCGAACGGCGCATCTACGAGCTGGCGCGCAAGCATTGCGGCGCGCAGGAAAAATGGTCGATCTCGGTCGAAACGCTACAGAAAAAGACTGGCGCGAGTAGCCATCTGCGCGTGTTCCGCTCGATGCTGCGCGATCTCGTCGCGCACGATCATCTGCCCGACTATGCCGTGGAAATGAACGGCGATACGGTCACGTTCCGCAATCGCGAGGCGCTGGATACGGTCGAGGCGATCGAGGCGGAACCCGAACGGCCCTATATCGACCCCGAAGGCTTCCACGACGCCAAGAGCGTTGCGCCTGGCTATGACGTGTATGCGCTCTATGACCAATGGGTGTCATGGTGGATCGACAGCGGACGGCCGGAACTGAAAAGCCCCCGCGCCGCCTTCATCGGCTTCTGCCGCAACAAGCACAAGACCGCCCCCTTGCGCTAGTATAGGCGTATACAGCTATACACCTATACTAGCTGGTGATGCGCCCCCTCCCCTTCTTCACGAACAGGTCGTCCAGCGCCTCGCCTAGCAGGCTTTGAACGGTCGTCCCTTCCTCGGCCGCGATAATACGAAGCTGTGTGCTGACCTCCGGGGGGAAATGCCCGCCAATCAACTTGGTCCCCTGTCGGCCGCTCGGCGGGGCCTTGCGGGACACGTCTACCGGCTCGATCGCCGGCGCTGGTGCCGGGGCCGCGTCTCCGTCCGCCTTGGCGCGGTTCAGCACCGCTTGCAGACTGTTTCCGCCCTTCGCCATCACGCCGCCTCCGCTTCATTGTATAGGCGTATAGTTGTATACTCGTATAGCCGGTGGATTTCGTCGGCCGCTGGTCCGTGCGGCTCGAACTCCTGCACGGCCTGGCCTGCGGCTTGGGCGCGGAAAAAGGCTTTGCGGTTGCCGATCGTCACCGGGCAAACCGTCGCGCCCAGCTCCGCCACGGCCTGAATCGCATCGCCGGTTTCCTGACCTTGTGGGGGCACGAAGGTAAGGACCACGGCAAAGGCGCGGTCGAGCTGGCGCACAACGTCGAGCGTGTGCGTCATGCTCATGGTGTCGAATACGGCCGTCTTGGTCGGGATCAGGATGAAATCGGCTTGGCGCGCTGCCTCATAGGCCACGTCGCGCGCGACCGCCGCCCCGTCGATCACGACAAGATCGGTGCCGGCATCCTCGCAGGCTTTGAGCATGGCGGGCAGGCGCACCGGCTGAATCGACGCCACGGCGGGCGTGTCGAGCTGGCGCACGTCTTTCCAGAACGAGGCCGTCGCCTGCGGGTCCAGGTCGATGATCGCAGCGACCTTGCCGGCCTGCTCGGCCGCGACCGCCAGACAGGTGGCGAGCGTCGTTTTCCCGACGCCCCCTTTCTGTGAGAGAATGGCGAGAACCTTCATGCT
Source organism: Sphingobium baderi (assembly GCF_001456115.1). NCBI lineage: Bacteria > Pseudomonadati > Pseudomonadota > Alphaproteobacteria > Sphingomonadales > Sphingobiaceae > Sphingobium > Sphingobium wenxiniae. Next base: position 41,268 of record NZ_CP013268.1, read on the forward strand.
ACACTCCTACACGTATAGTCCTATACTTGTATACGCGGTGAACCGAGAGGGAAAGCCCTATCGTCGCTGAAATGACGATAGGGCGGCGCTGAATCTGAACTGACGAAAGCGCGGCGCATCATTCCTCCGGCTCGGCCTCGTCATCGTCCAGCGGCTCATGCTGCATCTGGCCGTGATCCTCGATCGGGCAAAGCGGCGCTCCGGCCAGCTCCAACCATTTGCGCGCGGTCCTGACGGTATAGCCGCACGTCGCGCACTCGCATTTGAGCATCCGGGTTTTCTGCTTCTTGGGCGCGGTCGACTCTCCATCCGTATCAAGGCGGGCATGGGGGAGGGGGCCGACGCTCTCCAAGATCGGCGCGATGGCCGCAAGGAACGCCTCGCCGGGGGTGGTGGCGCGCATCGGCCCGACTAGGCCCAGCCCAAGGGCGGCCCGTTTAAACGCCTTCCCATGCCCTGCCGGGATGCCGACTGCGGCATGGACCAGCTCATGCGCGAGGATGGCCGCGATCTGCGCCGGCATGGCGTCGGGCGCGTGCGCCAGGTCGGGCCGGATGAAGATTTCAAAATGGCCGTCCGCGCTCAAGCGATTATCCCAGCACTCGCCGATCGCCTTGGCCTTCGCGCCTCTGCTGGTGAAGCCGATCGCCACGCGCACGCGGTCGGGCAGGGGGGCGTCCAGCGCCTCGAACAGCGGAGCCATGCCCTGCGCCACCGCATTGAGCCAGCTTTCACGGGTTTGGTGGGTCATCGTCCTTACTCCCTTCAAATCGCCTGTCCGGCGATGGCCATGCCATCGGCCGGAACACGGACGCCCAAGAACGCCGGCGGGAGAGGGGGGCAGCGGGATTCGATGGGGGTGGAGCGGCCGCAGCGCAGCGAGGCACGGCCCCGTCTAATCCCGTTGCGGGGGAGAGAAGGCCGGGACCGGCTTTCCCCCACAAGGCAGACGACGCGCCGGCGAACGCCGGCACCTTGGCTAGCGAGATCCGCTTGCGATCTCGCCCCCGCCATGTGGGTCGTCACCTTGGGCCAAGACCGCTTGCGGGCTTGGGGAGCGCAGCGAGTAGGGCCACGGTGCCGCGCAGCGGCAGGCGCAAATCCCAGCCTCCGAACGCCCAAGGCGAAGGAGCTTGAATTAATGTCTCCGTTTTGATACACCCAGCCTCATGAAGCCGGTAGAGTGGTTGGGAAGTAGCAAGGCCGATGTTCGCGCCTTCCCCGAAGATGCGCGAACAGATGCCGGTTGGCAGCTTGAGCTTGTCCAACGCGGCGACGATCCCGACGACTGGAAGCCCATGAAAACCGTGGGGCAAGGCGTTCGGGAAATTCGCATCCGGGAAGCGTCGGGCGCGTTCCGGGTGATCTATCTGGCGACGTTGGAAGACCGGGTTCTGGTGCTTCATGCGTTCCAGAAAAAGACGCAGGCAACGGCAAAGAAAGACCTCGAACTCGCGGCGCAAAGGTTGAAACGATGGAAGGCGGAGCAATGACATCGGAAATCTATGAGAACGTGTGGGACGCGCTCGCTGATACCGAGCAGGAGGCCGCGAACCTGAAACTGCGCTCGTCCTTGCTGTATGAAATCCGCAAGGTGGTGCAGGGCTGGAATGTCTCACAGGACGAAGCGGGCAAGCGGCTTGGGCTGACACGGCCCCGGACCAATGATCTGCTGCGCGGCAAGCTGGCCAAGTTCTCCCTGGATGCGCTCGTCAACATTGCAGCGTCGGCCCATCTGCACGTCGAGTTGACGCTGAAAGAAGCGGCCTGAGCGACGGGCAAAATGGCAGGCCATCGCCCGTTTCGCGATCTTGTGGCTGATCGCATGAAGGATTGGAGTCCAGAGCGCCGCGCCCAGTATGAGGCGCGCAAGGCGCAGTTCGAGGCCGAAATGGCGGCGACGGCCGAGCTGACCGGCCAAGCCGCGACGCGCGCGGCGATCGAGGAACTGGAAGCGGGGAAGGGGGCACGCTTCCCCAGCGTCGATGCGCTTATGACGGATTTGCATGATGGCGATTGATCGGCCGCGCAAAGGGGAAACGGCTGCGGAGTTTTTCAGGCGGCGTTCCAAAGGCTCCACATTGGATGGTCTTGACCGCATCTTGGCCAAGGTGCCCGATCGGCCTCCCGAACCCGGCGACGAATTGCCCGAAGGCTGGACGCCCGATCGGCTCCGGGACAACCGGCTATGAGGGCGATTTTCATCCGCCACGGCCAAAGCACCGGCAACGCCGGCGTGCCCTGCGATGATCTCGGCGCGATCGAGCTGACGGAGCTGGGCCAGGAACAGGCGCGCGAAGTCGCGGCGAGCTGGACGCAAGCGCCCGCGCTCATCGTCACGTCGCCCTATACGCGCACCCGGCAGACGGCCGCGCCGACGATCGCGCGCTTTCCCGGCGTGCCGGTCGA
>NZ_CP013269.1 GCF_001456115.1 Sphingobium baderi
TTACGAGATTGGAGGACAAGAGCGAGCCTGGTAGATCGCCATGTTCAATCTTTGTTCTTCAACATGGCCAAAATCGCAGCTTCGGGCCGACTGGGCCATTATGCGATCTTGTCCGAATCGCCGTTACAGGTCCAGAGTTAACGGACATACTCCTGTTGACCGCCAGAGGACCGTCTGACGGACAGGAACGGCGAAGGAGATGATGCTTGGCGAGGCGGCGACTGGTGAGCCCGGAAATATGGGCGGGGCATTATGACGCGCCGCTCGATGAGCGCGAGATTGCGCGTCACTATACGCTGACCAGCGACGACCTGGAAATTGTCGGCCGCCGTCGCGGCGATGCCACCCGACTCGGCTTCGCGATGCTCTTGCTCACCATGAGATGGCCTGGCCGTGCGCTGGAAGCGGGCGAAGTCCCGCCCGCCCCTGTGCTCGCTTATGTGGCCCGCCAACTCGGTGTCGCACCCGACGCCTTTGCGGACTATGCCCATCGGGACCAGACCCGTCGCGAGCATCTTGTTGAAATCCGACGATCGCACGGGTTCAGGATTTTTGATCGCGACGCGTTCCGCGAAGTCGCCGCCTTCGCGATCCCTATCGCACAGACCATCGTCCACCCCGGCCAGATGGCAGGCGTCATCATCGACGAACTCCGGCGTCGGCAGATCCTCCTGCCTTCCTCTTCGATTCTCGAAGCGGTGCTGCGGCGGGCTCGCCAGCAAGCCGAACAGCTTACCTATGAAGTGCTCACAAACGGCCTGCTGCCCGACACCCTTCAGGGCCTGGACGATTTGCTGGCCCGACGAACGGGGCAAGCCGCGACATGGCTATCCTGGCTTCGCAATGCGCCACAATCGCCGGCAGCGCGCAACATCCTGCGCCTGATCGAACGGCTCGCCTATGTCCGCGCACTGGGCCTCGATCGCGGGCGGGCTGACATGATTCCGGCTTCGACTTTTGACAGGCTGGCGGACGAGGGCAGCCGCATCACGCCCCAGCATCTTGGCGAACTCAATGCCCTGCGCCGACATGCGACGCTCGCGGCAACCGGCATCCGCCTTGAGGAAAGCCTGACCGACGCAACCCTGACGATGTTCGACAAGCTGTTGGGCAGCATGGTGCGCCGCGCCGAAAACCGGACCCGCGACAAAGCCCTCAAGACGGTGCGCGAGCTGCAGGGCCATCTCCGGACGCTCACAGGGTCTTGCCGCATCCTCATCGACGCGCGTACCAACGGCGTGGACTCGCTGGCGCAGATCGAGGCGCTGGACTGGCAGCGCTTCGCCGTGGCGGTCGAGCAAGCCGAAGTGCTCGGGCGACCGGAAACCGTCGATCGCACCGCTGAATTGATTGAGCGGCATCGCACGGTAAAGCTCTTTGCCGGCCCCCTTCTCAACACCTTCGAATTTCGCGGCGCCGGCGCGGTGCAGGGACTCCTGTCGGCGCTGGCCATTATCGCGGAGCTATACCGGACCGGCAAACGGCGCTTGCCTGATCGCGTGCCGCTGCGCTTTGTGCCGTCAGCGTGGCGGCCGTTCGTCCTGCGGGGTGGCATCGTCGATCGTGCCGCCTATGAACTATGCGCCCTGTCGCAGCTACGCGAGCGGTTGCGAGCAGGAGACATATGGGTCGCGGGAAGCCGCCAGTTTCGTGATTTCGACAGCTACCTCATCCCACCGGCCACCTATGCGGCGCTTCGCGAGAAAGGGCCGCTGCCGCTCGCCATCGAAACGGACTTTGAGCGCCATATCGAGGAAAGGCGCACCAGGCTCGATACGGCGATCGAACAGGTGACGGTCCTCGCGCAACAGGGCGAACTGCCCCAGGTCAGGCTTGATGAAAACGGCCTCATCATCTCGCCGCTGAAGGCGGCAACGCCGCCCGCCACCGAGATGGCCCGTCGCGCCGCCTATGATCGGCTGCCGCGCGTGAAAATCACCGACCTCCTGCTTGAGGTCGATGCCTGGACCGGGTTCAGCGACTGCTTCATCCATCGGCGTTCGGGCCGGGAGGCCGACGACCGCAATGCTTTGCTCACCGTCATCCTCGCCGATGGCATCAATCTCGGCCTCACGCGCATGGCGGAAACCTGCCGGGGCGCAAGTTTGCGCCAACTCGCCCATCTTCACGACTGGTACATCAGCGAGACCGCCTATGGTGAAGCGCTGGGAAGGCTGATCGACGCCCATCGCACCTTGCCGCTCGCCGCGCTGTGGGGAGACGGCACCACCTCGTCGAGCGACGGACAACAATTTCATGCCGGCGGTCGTGGTGCCGCGATCGGTGACATCAACGCGCGCAGCGGCAACGAACCGGGCGTCGCCTTCTACACCCATGTCTCGGATCGATATGATCCCTTTGCGAGCCGGGTGATCGCGGCGACTGCCGGCGAAGCGCCCTATGTTCTGGATGGCTTGCTGTATCACCAGACGGGCCTGACGATCGAGGAGCACTACACCGATACGGGTGGAGCATCGGACCATGTGTTCGGCCTCATGCCCTTCTTCGGCTACCGCTTCGCGCCGCGCCTGCGCGACATCAAGGAGCGTCGCTTGCACCTCCTGCCCGGCCAGGAATCTGGCCCCTTGCTCGGCGGCATGACGGCCGAGCCGATCGCATTGGGTCATGTCGCCGCGCATTGGGACGAACTGCTGCGGTTCGCCACATCGATCCGTACCGGTACCGTCACCGCTTCGGCGATGCTGCGCCGGCTGTCCGCCTATCCGCGACAGAATGGACTGGCCCTCGCGCTGCGCGAGCTTGGCCGCCTCGAACGCTCGATCTTCATGCTCGACTGGCTGCGCGACATCGACCTACGCCGGCGCACCCAGGCGGGCCTCAACAAGGGCGAGGCCCGCAACGCGCTCGCCCGCGCGCTCTTCTTCAACCAGCTTGGCGAACTGCGTGATCGGCGGTTCGAAAACCAGACCTATCGCGCATCCGGCCTCAACCTGCTCGTCGCCGCCATCATCCTGTGGAACACCCGCTATCTCGAAATGGCGTTGGCTGACATCGGCACGCCCGACGAGATCGCACGCCACATCGCGCCATTGGGCTGGGAGCATATCTCGCTGACCGGCGACTATAGCTGGAATGTCGAAGATCGGCCCGATCCGGATGCCCTGCGACCGCTGCGCGCCGTCAGTTCCCTGCTCGCCGCGTGACGTTCGCCCTCCGTTCTCCCTTAGCGTGCAGATACGTCACTTTCGTGTAGTCACCCCTATGTCGTCGGTGGCTTCTTCGTGCCGCACGACGCGCCGTCTGCCTATCTGGTGGGTGGCCTGCTCGGTGTCGGTGCCGGGATCATCGGGTGGCGAATATTCAACGGCGGATGGTCGCTGGCCCATCCGATCAGGCGGGGAGGCGTTTAAACGGATCTCGCGCCGGAAAAATCGGCACGCCCTGGGAGGCTCGTAGAGCGCCGCAAGCGGTTCCGACGCCCGAAGCCTTATCCGACGCCTGAAATGGAACTAGGCGGCCCGGAAATCGCGCCTGTGGTGACGTTTCCGCCTTCCCTGCCCTCCCGATCGCAGCGCCACCTATCCGCTTGGCTTTTCTGGAAAGCCATTTGCAACGGTTGGTTTAGGCGGTGTGCTGGCGATAGGAGCGCGACGATTGCTATCATCTCCAAACAAACAAAAGTGTGCCGGCGAAGCCGGCTCCATCTCATGGGGGATGCCGGGTGGGAGGATCGCTTTAGCGATCCGGGGCGGCCAAAGGCCGCGAGCCGGCGGGGGCGAAGCCCCCAAGAGGCGGTGCTACTGTCTTTGTCGCAGGCACACACCGATGGATCTGGAGTTATCCACAGGCCGCAGGCGCTGTCGTGGCGTTAAAGGATTCTGTTAAAATAGGAATCGTTAAGTAAGTTAAGGCGGAAAAACCAAGGTTTTATGATATTCAATTCAATGGCTTATCCATTTCGCCGGTGGGTGAAACCCCGTGATTCGGTGGGTGAAACCCCGATAGTGGGGTGGGTGAAACCCCGATGGTATGGTGGGTGAAACCCCGACCCTTTTGGCAAGCGACTCAGCGACACATTCGAGTCGTCAAATGGTGGGTGAAACCCCGATAATTGCCCTCGCGAGGGGCCGGATTCACAGTTTTGCCGACCCTTTACGACTCGCTGTCCCGAAATCCGGGGCAGGCTGCCCCTGTTTCTGGGGCAGCGGTGTGTGAAACCACGATAGTTAGCGTGCCCCGCCCCGCGCGAGGCGGTCCATAAGATCGTCCACTTCCCCGGCGCGGCGACGATCGGCCTCGTAACGCTCATGGCGCTCGCGTTCGGCCTCTAGTCTAGCGTGCAGCTCGGCTGCCTCGGCCGCGCCGCGCAGCTCGAACAGTACTGCCGGCGCGCCCTCGACCGTCTTGGTCATGGTCATGGTGTATTCGGGGAGTTGGTCGGCCTCGATGATCTTCCGCAACATGCGGTTGAACTCCTTGGGCTGGGCGTCACTCCCGGCCTTCTCTCGCAGCAGTTCGACGCGGCACGTCCATCCGCCCCGCTGACTGCCGGCGTGCTTGCGCGCGATACGATACACTGCCCGCTCAAGCCCGCCTGTCAGCAGGAAATAATCGACGTGCATGGTGAGAAGCGACCGCTCGCTGACAATCCCCTCATAGACCCAGTTCGACAGGGTGATGGTCATCCCGCGCGGTTGCTCTGTCGCGGGATCGACCTCCAGGCTCCACCCGTCCAGCCACCCGAATTGCGCTTCGGTGCGGCGCTTGGGCGCGCGCAGCGACGTGCGAATGGAAGTCGTCTCCAGGCGCGACAAAGCCGCCTGCAGCTCGGTATAGTCGCGCCCGCCCGTCCCGCGCCGGATCGCCCGCAACAGGTCGTAGGTCGTCGTGGTCAGCGTCCGGGGCAGATCGTTGACGCCCTGCTCCTTCATCCGGTTGAGGACCGACGCGGCCCAAATCAATATGTCGGCGTCCCATATCGTCGCCATGCCGTAGGCGGGCATCGCCTCGACCTTCACCCACGCCTCGCCGTCCGGGCTGCGATATTCGATCGGCTTGAGGCGCTTACGTTTCTGGAGCGAGAAAAACGGGCGCTCCATCACCTCCCGCTGATCCTTCAGCGGGAGGTCGTTCATCAGCGGAATGAACAAGTCGAACGTGGGATTGGGATCGCGGCGCTTGCTCACGGGGCGAACCGGGTATGCCCGCGCGTCACGAGATATTGCCGCAAGAGCCGCTCGGTGATGACGGTCAGCGGCTCGCCCCCTTCCTCGACGCTCAATTGCCGCAAGGTGCGGTGCATGTCCTCGGGGATATGGATCAGCACGGGCTTCTTGCCGGGGTGGCTGCTGCGCCGCGCCGGGCTTTCGCCGGGATCGCTGCGCGCCCCCTGCCCTCCCCTGCCCCGTTGCTTTGGGACCGCCTCTGCCCTCGTCGGTTTGGAAGATGGCGCTGCTGCCGGCGTCGACGGCGCTATCGCTTCAGTCGCGGCCTGGGGCACAGGCGGCGGCGCAACCTCGGTTTCCGGATCATCGAAAATCCCGGCCAGGGCAGACGATTTCTTGGCCATTACGCAACCTCGCTTAGTGGCTTATTCGCATAACCGCTTAGTCGCTTAGCTTCGGCGTAAGCCGCGCGCAACTCTGCTGCCGCCTTGCTGTCAGGGTCCAGCTCGATCGCGGTCTTGCCGATCGGCGTCGCTTTGTAGAAGTCCTTGCGGAAATGCAGCACGCTATCGAACACGGCAACGCCCTTGGCGGCGAAGCCGGCGCGCGCCTCGTCCCCCTCCCCGCCCTGGTGCGGCACTTGCGTCAGGATCACGGCGAACGGCGTTCCCGCCTGCTGCACCTGCTTGACGGTTTGGAGGACCGAATGAACGTCGAGGCCGCGCGGCGCGACCGGGATCACCACGAAATCGGCCTGTTCGGCCGCGAGCATGGCGATGTCCTTCGAGTTCGCCGGCGTGTCGATGATGATAAGGTCCACCTTGCCGCTATCGCGGCCGCGTGAGACATGCAGCGGCAGGCCTGCGACGCTGCTATCCTTCACCATGACATCGTCGCTATCCCGCCGCTCTGACCAGTAGAGCGCGGACCCCTGCCGATCGTCGGCATCGAGGATCACGACCGCCGCCCCTTCGCGGGCGGCCTCGACGGCAAAGGCGGTCGCGATGGTCGTCTTCGACTGGCCGCCCTTCTGCGCGATGATAGCCCAAGTTTGCATGATGGCTCCCTACTAAGCGATTATGCGATCTATATCGCTTAGTCGCTTAGTAGGCAAGGCACGCCATTAATCGCTTAGTCGCTTAGTGGTTTATCCGCTTGGTATGTCAGGCTTCCGCGTCGCCGCCTTCATCCTCGCTGTCATCATCCAGCGGTTCATGCTGCATCTGGCCGTGATCCTCGATCGGGCAAAGCGGCGCTCCGGCCTGCTCAAGCCATTTGCGCGCGGTCCTGACGGTATAGCCGCACGTCGCGCACTCGCATTTGAGCATCCGGGCTTTCTGCTTCTTCGGCGCGGTCGACTCTCCGTCCGTGTCGAGGCGGGCATGGGGGAGGGGGCCGACGCTCTCCAAAATCGGCGCGATGGCCGCAAGAAACGCCTCGCCGGGGGTGGTGGCGCGCATCGGCCCGACTAGGCCCAGCCCAAGGGCGACTCGTTTAAACGCCTTCCCATGCCCTGCCGGGATGCCGACTGCGGCATGGACAAGCTCATGCGCGAGGATGGCCGCGATCTGCGCCGGCATCGCGTCGGGCGCGTGCGCCAGGTCCGGGCGGATGAAGATTTCAAAATGTCCGTCCGCGCTCAAGCGGTTGTCCCAGCACTCGCCGATCGCCTTGCCCTTCGCGCCTCTGCTGGTGAAGCCGATCGCCACGCGCACGCGGTCGGGCAGGGGGGCGTCCAGCGCCTCGAACAGCGGGGCCACGCCCTGCGCCACCGCATTGAGCCAGCTTTCACGGGTTTGGTGGGTCATCGTCCTTACTCCCTTCAAATCGCCTGTCCGGCGATGGCCATGCCATCGGCCGGAACACGGACGGCCAAGAACGCCGGCGAGAGAGGGGGGCAGCGGGATTCGACGGGGGTGGAGCGGCCGCAGCGCAGCGAGGCACGGCCCCGTCTAATCCCGTTGCGGGGGAGAGGCGGCCGGGACCGCCTTCCCCCTTCAAACAAACATCGACGCCGGCGCACGCCGGCACATCGCCCACGAGATCCGCGCAGCGATCTCGCCCCGCCATGTGGATCGTTACCTTGGGCCAAGACCGCTTGCGGGCTTGGGGAGCGAAGCGAGTAGAGCCACGGTGCCGCGCCAGCGGCAGGCGCTTAATCGCTTAATCGCTTAGTCGCTTATTATTATTGGCTATCAGGATTTGGGCCTTGAAAATAATGCGTTTCTGCATTACCTTGCCTTATATGGAGGTAATGACCATGACGACATTAAGCGTGACCACGCGGGGCCAGGTGACGTTTCGGAAGGATATTCTGAAACATCTCGGCATCCAGCCCGGTGGCAAGATCAGGCTCGACCTGCTGCCCGATGGGCGGGCGGAACTGAAAGCGGACCAGCCAAAGGGTTCGTGGCGGGCGCTGCACGGGATGCTCAAGGGGAAGGGCGACGGTCCCCGGTTCACGATCGAGGAAATCAACGACGCTATTGCGGAAGCGGGCGCTGCTGCGGGTGTGGCCGGTCTGGACGGTAAATGAAGATCACGGCCGACACGAACGTCTTGCTGCGCCTGGTGCTGGCGGACGACGAAGCGCAGGGCCTCGCCGCCGTCGAAGCGATGGAAAGCGCAAGCCACGTTGCCATCAGCGTGCATTCACTGTGCGAACTCGCCTGGGTTCTGGAACGACTCTACAAGAAAACCCGGCCCGAAATTGCCGCCGCGATCCGAGGCGTGATCGACGCGGAGAACGTCGTCGTCAATCGCCCTGCGGTGGAAGCGGGCCTGGCTATCCTCGATGCGGGCGGCGACTTTGCGGACGGGGTGATCGCTTTCGACGGCCGATTCCACGGCGGGGAGACGTTCGTGTCCTTCGACAAAACGGCGGTCAAACTGCTGAAAGGGCAGGGGGCCGCCGCCCATCTGCTGAAATAGCCATGCGAGCGATCTTCATCCGGCATGGGGAAAGCACCGGCAACGCCGGCGTGCCGTGCCATGATCTCGCGACGATCGAACTGACGGAGCGCGGCCACGAACAGGCGAGTGCGGTCGCGTCGAGCTGGACGCAAGCGCCCGCGCTCATCGTCACGTCGCCCTATACCCGCACCCGGCAGACGGCCGCGCCGACGATCGCGCGCTTTCCCGGCGTGCCGGTGGAAGTGTGGCCGATCGAAGAGTTCACCTATCTGCAACCGGCGCGCTGGAACGGCACGCGCAGCGCGGAGCGGATGCCGCACCTCGAACGCTATTGGAACGCGGCCGATCCTGATTATTGCGACGGGGAAGGGGCAGAGAGCTTCGCCACCCTGCTACGGCGCTGCGAGGCCGCGCTGGCGCGGCTCGCCGCCATGCCGCCCGCCTCGCTGGTCTATGTGTTCGGGCATGGGCAGTTCATTCAGGCCGCGCGCGCGATCGTCGCTGACGCCCATCTGGACGAACGGGCCAAGATGCGGGCGTTCTGGCGCAAGGGCGAGCCGCCAGCGATCGCCAATGCGCAGCGGGTAGGGTTTCATTTGCAAGGAAATCGCTGGGCCTGCACAACGTGATAGCCGTTCGCTTGATCGCCCTATATGACTGAATGCAATGCGATAATAGATATTCGGAGGCTTAGCCTTATGTCTACCCGTCCGCAATTCTCCCGCATCCTACATTTTGTAGGTATGCTCGCTATGAGCGTGACCGGTACTGCTACAATTGCGCAGGAAGCGCGCCCGCCATTGCAGACAAAGCAGCAGGGCCCCTGTACATTATCGGGACACGGATTCACGGTAGCGGCTCGACAGCGATCGTTTCGGCAGGTTCCGCCCCGTTGCCGACATTACGGACACGTGTCAGCCTCGCTGAATGGAGACGCAATCAGAAGTAGTGCAAACGGCGACCAATCAGCGGGGCGACAAGCCTCAAGAGGGTGACAGGCGCTGGAGCTTGATGCGACGTGGAAGATCAGGAAGAGCAAGCCACGGCGACGTACCCATTCCTCGGCGGACTTCACCAGGCTTGCTCCAAGCCCACGTCCCTGCCACCGTGTCCGGATAGCCAGATTAAAAGAGGCAAATTCTGCAGCGCCTTCGATGTACACGCTCCGTACATCTATGTAGCCGACGAGGTCGCCTATGCGTTGCAGGACGAAGATGCCTCGCTCGCCGGCTACGGCGGCGTTTAGTTCGGCAGTTGTGCGGCGGGCTCTGTTGCAAAGATTGGCGGCAGTCAGAGGTAGGCTGTCGCTCTGCGCCGATCAGGCGGCTGCTGCGAAATGGTGGTTGAGCATGCCCATGGCCTCCGTCAGCGCCGAGGGCCCAATGCCAAAAGCTCTCTCCACAAGGCGCACCTCGCCCCTGATGCCGGGCTGCAGGCACCAGGGGCGAGCCTGTCCTTTGCGCAGGGCTCGCATGACTTCGAATCCCTTGATCGTGGCATAGGCCGTGGGGATCGATTTGAAACCGCGCACCGGCTTGATCAGTATCTTGAGCTTTCCGTGATCGGCCTCGATCACGTTATTGAGATACTTCACCTGCCGGTGGGCCGTCTCCCGGTCCAGCTTTCCTTCGCGCTTCAATTCGGTGATCGCTGCACCATAGCTCGGCGCTTTGTCGGTATTGAGCGTGGCAGGCTTTTCCCAGTGCTTCAGGCCTCGCAGGGCCTTGCCCAGGAACCGCTTCGCTGCCTTGGCGCTGCGGGTCGGCGACAGGTAGAAATCGATCGTGTCGCCCCGCTTGTCGACTGCCCGGTACAGGTAGGTCCACTTGCCCCGCACCTTGACGTAGGTTTCATCCAGGCGCCAGCTCGGATCAAAGCCACGCCGCCAGAACCAGCGCAGCCGCTTCTCCATCTCCGGGGCGTAGCACTGGACCCAGCGATAGATCGTCGTATGGTCGACCGAAATGCCGCGTTCCGCCAGCATTTCCTCAAGGTCGCGATAGCTGATCGGATAGCGACAATACCAGCGCACCGCCCACAGGATCACATCACCCTGGAAATGGCGCCACTTGAAATCCGTCATCGTTCCGTCCGTCCAATCTCCGCCAAGCATGCTCAAGCTTCACGATTTTTGCAACAGAGCCGCCCGGCGGACCCGGTGCATGTGATGACCACATACGAAGCCTCATTATCATAGCTGATCGAAGGCCCGTATGCGATGAGATTCGATCCGGTGCAGGAAACCCGATGGAGAATACACAGGGATCGATAGCCATCGAATTTCGTCAGGGCTGGGGGTGGCTGGTCCTCGCGGCGCTGACGATCTCGACCATCGGCGATGAAATCACGCTGCTGACGTTGATGTTCCGCACCGCCGAAAGCGCGCGCGCCTATGGCGTGCCGGCGCTGCTGATTGCCGAGTTGCTTCCGGGCCTGATCGCCGCACCCTGGGCGGGCCGCCTTATCGACCGCAGAGGCGCAGGCCGCGTTCTAGTCGTCGTGTCGGCGCTACAAGCGGCGGCGATCGCGCTCATCGCCTACTATCCAGCATTCACGCTCGCCGGGGCCGCGCTGCTCAGTGTGCTGTTCACGATCACCAGCGCGGCCACCTTCGCGCTGATCCCGGTTCTGGCAAGCGCGCTCGGCATGACGCTCGCGCGGGCCAACAGCTTTCTCGAAGTCGTCCGCAGCCTCGGAATGCTCGCCGGTCCTGTCGCCGGCGGCGTGCTGGTGGGCTGGATGGGATCGACAAACGCCCTCCTGATTGACGCCGCCAGCTTCACCCTGCTGCTGCTCGTAGTCGCGATGAGCGGTCTGCGCCGCGCGCCGCAGGAGCATGAGACGGAAGAAACCACGTTGCTCGCCGATTATCGGCCGCTGCTCGGCAATCGGCGCGTGATGGTGGTGACCGGCGCGCTCAGTCTTGAAGTGTTTGCGACCGCCATCGCCGATGTCGCCTTTGTGTTCCTTATCATCATGACCCTGAAAAGCGGCCCTGCCACGTTCGGCGTGCTGACCGCTTTGTGGGCCGCCGGAATGCTGGTCGGCGCGGCCCTGGCCGAACGGATCATCGGCTGCAGGATCGGCCTGGCTGCGTTCGGAACCGCCGCGATCATGGGCGCGACCATGCTGCTGATCGGTCTCGCGCCTGTAAGCCTTGTGATCGTTGGCATCGCCTTCATCGCCGGCGGCGGCGCCAACAGCGTTCACAATGTCGCCGTACGGACCCTGCTGCAATCCGAATGCCCGCCCGCCGATCATGGCAAGGTCGCCGCGATCTACGGCGCGGTGACGCGCACCGCTGCGATCGGCGGCTATGTGGGGTGACTACACGAAAGTGACGTTTCTGCACGCTAAGGGCGAACAAATCCGGTACAATGCCAGCAGAGGCTAACGGTATGCGTTCAACGGCGTGTTCAACCTTGCGGGCGCCGATATGGGAGGGCCGCAAGCCGGCTCACCAACGATCGAGGGAGAGCCCTGCTCGCCAAATATGTGAGCCGGTTGCTGATCCCGGGTATGGCGAAGGATCGCCGATGAACCAGAGCATGGACTGCATGGGCCGCGCATCGATCAACGTCCATCAAACCCAACTTTCCCCACTTCAAATCGCTTAGGGTCGCCATGTCGGTGCCGATGCCTCCGGGTGCAAAAGACCCAACGCTCACTCTCGTCCCGGCAAGCTCGACGGAAAGCGCCCGCATGAGGGTACTCACATAGGCTTTCGACGCGCCGTAGACCGCTTGGAAAGGTACGGATGTTTCGCCCCCCAAGCTCGACACCGCGATTATTGAGGATTCAAATGGCTGCTGCCTGAAAATCGCAATCAGGCGGGACAGCAAATCCGTGAAGCCGACGACGTTTGTTCCTATCACCTCGGCATAGGCGTCGGCACGGCTAGCATCAAACGGACCGGCGCTCGTCAGCCCGGCAGCCAAGAAAGCCGCGTTGACCTCCAACTCTGTAACCTTGGCCGCAATCTTCTCTCTACCATCGCTTTCACGTTGATCAGCCACTACGATTTCGCACGGGACATTAAACCGCTCGCCAATTTCGGCTTGTAGCGCCCGCAAGTTGTCGAGCCTTCGTCCAACAATCAGGGGTTTGGCCTGGTACGATGCCGCCAAGCGGAGGGCGGTTGCCCTGCCCAGACCGGCTGAGGCCCCTGTAACCAGCACCCACGAGTTCTTGATCGGCAGCGGTCTCATGTGCCTTCCAGCGCTTTGTACAGGGCGGTTTTGCCGATCTTGAGACGGGCGGCGGCCTCGCGCACGGTAAGTCCCGCCTCGATGTGCGCCCGCGCCTTGCGCAGCTTGTCGGGAGTGACGACAGGGCGGCGACCGCCCTTACTACCGCGCTCGCGCGCGGCTCGCAGGCCAGCATGGGTGCGTTCCCGGATCAGATCGCGCTCGAATTGGGCAAGCGAGCCGAAGATGTTGAATACCAGCATCCCGCCCGACGTGGTGGTATCGATCTGCTCGGTGAGCGAGCGGAAACCCACGCCGCGCGCCGCCAGCTCGCCGACTTTCTCGATCAGGTGGCTCATCGAGCGCCCAAGACGATCGAGTTTCCAGACCACCAGCGTGTCGCCGGTACGCAGATAGGTGAGCGCCTCGGCCAGGCCTGGCCGATCGGCTTTTGCTCCAGATGCATGATCGTCGAATATCCGATCGCAACCGGCAGCGTTCAACGCGTCGAGCTGGAGCGCCAGCTTCTGGTCTGCGGTCGAGACGCGCGCATAGCCGATCAGCGCCACATGCTAACCGATCGTGTAGATATCAGCGCTGATTGGCACCGTTCTGTCAGCGCTAAGTGACACCGATCACGAGGGTGCTGCGTGCAGCTTCCACCACGTCGTCAGTGATCGCGTTCAGGCCGTTGATCCTCAGGATGCGCTCGATCTGAACGAACAGCCGGTGGAGCAGACGGAAGTTGCCGCCCGTGATCCGCACGATGGTGGCGACCGCCTGCGCGTCGGTGAAGTCCGCTTCGTCCATCGCGAGTCCGAGGTCGCGCCAGCGCCGCGTGAGGACAAAGGTCAGCTCCTGATCCTGCAAGGGCCGGTACTGGTGGGCGAAGCCGACACGGCTGAAAAGCTGTGCGTATCGCTCCATGCGCTTTTCGATGCCCGGCATCCCGATCAGGATAAGGCCGATGCCCTGCCGGTCGAACAGGTCACGCAGATATTCCAGCCCCGTGTTGGACAGGCGGTCGGCTTCATCGACGATCAGCAGTTCGACGAAATGCTTCCGGGGCGAAACGACGATCTGATCCTTGGGCCGGACATGCTGATCGATACAGATATCGACCCGATCGATGAGGCGGGGCAGGTCCTGACGAAGCTCGCGCAGCGTGCTGCCGACTGTCGGCGTATAGAACACGGCACGCGCACGGGCGAGGTCGGCATATATCTTGAGATCGGACGCCTGCCGCGCACCCCAGGTCATGAGCAGATCGACTGCGCCGTCCCAGCGCGCGTAGCGTCGCGCGGAAAGGGTTTTGCCGACGCCGGCCGTGCCGTGACACAAGCCAATGTAGCGGTGCTTGCGGACGGCGTTGGCAAACTCGGTGAAGCGGCGATGTTCCTGCGTCGAGATGAAGCTGGTGGCGCGAGCGCTGCCGTCTGCCATCACTCGCCCTCGTAATAGGTGCGGAGACGCGGCTTGCTCCGTGTCACCTCGGGGGACGTGGCAGGCGTGGGTTTTGGCGTTGAGGCGCGCACCGAGCCGGAACCCAGCGGGCGCAAGATCGCGGGCAGATAGTCCGCAACGCGGGCCTTCCGCTCTCCGATCTCGCTCCGCAGGCGACGACGATAGGCGATGCGGGCGGCTTGCACGTCCTTGAGAGTGATACTCAGGCCGGCATGGTCGGGGCTGACGGCCCGGCACAGAAAGACGTTGCGATGGAATATCCGAACCTCGCCTACGTCGCGAGGATCGTAGCGGATCGTCACCGGCTCGCCGACATAGGCGGCGAGCGTAGGGTTGAAGTATCGCAGCCCCTCGAAACGGATGCCGTCGCGGTGGACGATGCGCGGCTTGGCGACCATGACCAGCAGCGCGTCCAGTTCCTCCAGCGTTTCCGGCATCCGGGACAGCCAGCCATCGCCGCGCCACGCATCGACGGGCGGTACGCCGATCGCCCTGTGCGGGCGGACGTTATAGGTCGCCACGATGTATGTGCCGATCGCAGCGTCCAGTTCGGGAAGCGTCAGGCGCGGGGGCGATACCGGTTTGCCGTTACGAAGATTGCCCGGCAGTTCCGCCAACAGTTCGGTGTTGATGGTGCGGAACAGCCGCTCGATCTTGCCGCGCCCCTGTGGACGCGCGACGGCAGAGTAGATCAGGCGGATACGCAGATCGGCCGCAGCCTGTTCGAGATGAAGGCTGGTGAAGTCCGATCCGTGATCGACGTACAGGACGTCGGGAATGCCGCATACCGGCCAGGTCGGATCGGCCTTGCGCCAAATCGCCTGTCGCAGCGCGAGCGACGTGTTGAGCGCGGAGGGCGCGCCGAGGAAAACCATGTAGCCTGCTATCACGCGCGAGTGATCGTCCAGCACCGTCGTCAGCCACGGCCGCACCGGGCGACCGCCGGCATCGAGGATCAGGATATCGAGCTGGGTGTGATCGGCTTGCCAGATCGCATTGGGGTGTTCGGCGCGGTGCCGATGCACCAACTCGAACTTGTCGCGGAAGGCGGCAGCACCTTCATGTGCCAAGGTCAGCATCGCCGGATCGATCCGCCGCACGATATCGCGCACGCTGCCATAGGACGGCATTCGCCATTGCCGTTCGCCGACGATGGCGGCGAGACGGCGATGGATGGTCACGATCGATGGCGGCGGTTTGAGCAGCGCCATGCCCTCGATCAGTTCGACTAGTTCTTTCGGGAAGGTACGCTTGCCGGCTTCGGGTCGGGTAGGACGCGCCAGCCCCGCCGGACCATCGGCGCGGTAGCGGGCGAGCCAGCGGCGAGCGGTGCGGAGCGAGATGCCGGCGTCGGTCGCGGCTTGGTCCAGCGGCACCGCATCATGGAGGTGCCGACGGAGCACAGCCATCCGTGGCGCGACTTCGGCACTTCCCGATTCCGACTTACGATCATCGGTCATGGTGATCTGCCCCGTCCGAAAGAGGATCGTTCAGCGGACGGTCGCCAGCTGACCTGTCGAGGCACGGGAAACCGCCAAAAGCCGAGTCTCATATAGATGGTACTATATCTTTTGCGTTGAGGGACCCCTTTACGTTACAGATTTCACCATGACACACACGCTGATCGGCTACGCCCGATGCTCCACCGACAAACAGGACCTTGCCGCCCAACAGGACGCGCTGGTCAAACTCGGCGTCGCGGCCAATCGCATCTACACCGACAAGGGCTTTACCGGGACGAACCGGACCCGCCCCGGTCTGGATCAGGCGCTCGCGGCGGTCCGAAGCGGCGACACGCTGGTGGTGCCCAAGCTCGACCGTCTTGCGCGGTCGGTGCCCGACGCGCGCGCGATCGGCGACGACCTCGCCATGCGGGGCGTAAAGCTACAGCTCGGGGCCAGTGTCCACGATCCGTCCGACCCGATGGGCAAGCTGTTCTTCAACATCCTCGCCACCTTCGCCGAGTTCGAGGCCGACCTGATCCGGATGCGGACCCGCGAAGGCATGGTGGTCGCACGTTCGAAAGGGAAGCTGCGCGGCAAGAAGCCCAAGCTGTCGGATCGCCAGCAGAAGGAGTTGCGCCGCATGTACGACACCGACGACTATTCGATCAGCGATCTCGCCGAGGTGTTCTCGATATCGCGGCCAACCGTGTATCGGACGCTTGGACGCCAATCTTCCGCGCCTGCGGCAAAGCCGGCGTGATCCTACCACGACCGCGCCTAGGTGTTGGCCCCATCGATAGAAGCTATGAGTATAAAGGGGCATCAGTGATCCGCAGAATGTTGGCGTCACCGTTAGCCGGGACGGCTCTGGGGTTGCTGTGCAGCCCTGCGTTCGCCGCCAACAGGCCTGGGGATGGATTCGAGGTAGCGAGCTACAGGCTCGCGCTTACCCCGGACATCGAGAACAGGACCGTCGCGGGACGTGAGAAGATCACGCTACGCGCGACGGTGGATGGCGTCCGGCGGCTGAATTTCTCCGCCAACACTCTCGGCATCGACAGTGCAACCCTCGATGGCGTGGCGCTCGCTCATACTGTGGAAGGCGATGTGCTCGGCTTCGATCTGCCCCGGCCGCTCCGGCGTGGACGCACGGTCAAGCTGGAGTTGTCCTATCATGGCCGCCCTGCACGTGGGTTCGCCGGCTCGGCGACGACGCTCTACACCAGCTATTTTGCCTGCGACTGGATGGTGTGTTCCCAGAACAAGTTCGGCGAGAAAGCGGCCTTCTCGCTCGATCTGCGTGTTCCGGCCGGGATGACCAGCCTGTCAGTCGGCAACATGATCGTGCGGCGACCGGGAGCGGACGGCAGCGAGATCCATACCTGGAAAGCGCCTCGGCCCTACTCGGCCTATCTTTACGGCTTTGCGGTGGGTCGACTCACGCGGGTCAGCGAACGGGTCGGATCAAAAAGGCTCACCTATCTGAGCAACACTGCCGACGCGGGCGAGCTGAAACGACGCTTGGCAGGGACAAAGGATATGGTCGCCTTTCTCTCCGCCAAGGCGGGCATGCCGCTTCCGGTTGCCGACTACAGCCAGCTTCTGGTCGAAGGCGATGAGGCGCAGGAGGCGGCGACATACTCCGTCCTCGGCAGCGATGCGCTGCCGAGGCAGCCAGATGATCCGTCGCAGGATTGGGCCATCGTACACGAACTTACCCATCAATGGTGGGGCAACCTGATCACATGCGAAACCCTCAAGGACTTCTGGCTGAACGAGGGCATCACGACATTCATGACGGCCGCATGGAAGCAGCATCGCTACGGTCGCGCCGCGTATGAAGCCGAACTCAATGAAGCCAGAAGCCGGTTTGAAAAGGCGCGAGCGATGGGTTTTGACAAGCCGCTGGCTTGGAACGGCACCTACCCGACATTGGGCGTCCGACGCGCGATCCAATACAGCAAGGGCGCGCTGTTCATGGCGCAGCTCCGGGTCACGCTCGGCGATGCCGCGTTCTGGTC
This sequence comes from Sphingobium baderi, assembly GCF_001456115.1. Taxonomy (NCBI): domain Bacteria; kingdom Pseudomonadati; phylum Pseudomonadota; class Alphaproteobacteria; order Sphingomonadales; family Sphingobiaceae; genus Sphingobium; species Sphingobium wenxiniae. Next base: position 17,157 of record NZ_CP013269.1, read on the forward strand.
TGGCCTGCGCCGCTACACCCGTGACCATGCGGGCGGCACGGTCACCAGCATAGACCTAAAGCGGGCGATGGAGGAAGCGAGCGGCCGGGACTTGCGTCCGCTGTTCGCCGAATGGGTGTTCGGCGAGGGCCTTTCGGAAGGGCAGTCGCAATAGCTTGGCCGTGATGACATTTACCGCTGACAGAACCATGCCAATTAGCTCTGACATCCACAACCGATCGTGTCCGTTTTCCCATCATTATGGCCCAGTCGGCCCGAAGCTGCGATTTTGGTCATCTTGGAGAACACGTCGGGAACGGGCTGGTTGTTGTTGACGATCGCCCATGCGAGGAACGACGTTCCGCTCCGATAAGGGAGCGGCGTTATGAGCCTTGGCGTTTCGAGTGGGGATCTGATCGGCTCCTGGAGCCTGAGTTTTTCGGACATCGCGTTCGTGACCGGCAAAGCGGAGACGGCACGACTGGGATTGGCGGTTCAGCTTAGATTTTTCGCCGGGCATGGCTTCTTTGTGCCGGATCATGCGTCGATACCCTCCGACGGTGTCTTGTATCTGGCGGAGCAACTTGGTCTCGATGCCAAATCCGTGAACCACTATGATTTTTCCGGGCGCACCGCCCGCCGGCATTGCGCGGAGATTTTGCGGCATCTCGGGTTCCGCCGTATGACGCAGACGGATCGCAGGGCGTTGTCGAGGTGGATTTCCGACGATCTTTGTGCGGGCGGGCAGCCGATCAATGCCATGCTCGAGCATGTTTTCCTGTGGTGCCGCGACCGCCGTATCTATGGGCCGTCGCGCAAGGAGCTGGAACGCCTCGTCCGTTCGCAACGACACCTCTATCTGGAGGCCCTGTTGGCCCGAGTCCGCGATCGGCTTGCGCCGGATGCGGTCGCCTTGCTGGAAGCCTCGCTCGCCGATCCCGATGGCCCGACCGGCTTCAACACGATGAAGGGGGATGCAGGTCAGGCGACGCTCGAAAACATTCTTGGCGTGACCGCCAAACTCGCCTTTATCCAACGGCTTGCTCTTCCCCGAGATTTCCTATCGGTCACGGGCAAGGCATGGGTCGATCAGATCGTTCGCCGGGTTGCCGGCGAGAAAGCCTCGGAGATGCGCCGGCATGTACCGGCGCGCCAGCTCGGGCTCTATGCCGTTTATCTGATGGCGCGGGAAGCTCAGCTTACGGATGCGATGGTCGACCTGCTGATCGAGACGGTCCATAAGATCGGATCGCGCTCGAAACGCAAGGTGGTGGGCGATATCGCGAAAGACATCGAGCGGGTCTATGGCAAGGAGCGACTCCTGGTCGAGATTGCCAGCGCTTCGATCGACGATCCATCCGGGCGCATCTGCGATGTCATTTTCCCAATCGCCGGCAAGGACAAACTGGCGGCGATCATCAAGGAAAGCCAGGCAAAGGGCGCCTTGGATCGGCGGATCTACAAGGTGATGCGGAGGTCATGGGCCAATCATTATCGCCGTATGCTGCCAAGCCTGCTTTCGGCACTGGAGTTCCGGTCGAACAACGCCGTGTGGCGTCCGGTGCTGGCGGCCCTGGACTGGATCAGAAGCAAAGTGGATGATGGATGCCGCTACGTGCCGCCGCACGCAGTGCCGGTCGACGAGGTCATTCCGGCGAGATGGCGCAGTTCCGTCATTGATGAAGAGGGGCGCGTAAACCGGATCAGTTATGAGCTTTGTGTCCTCGCGCAACTGCGCGATCGCATCCGTTCTAAGGAAATCTGGGTTGTCGGGGCGGACCGATACCGCAATCCCGATGACGATCTTCCCAAGGACTTCGATGCGCGGCGAGAAGCATATTACACAGGATTGAACCTGACGGCGGATGCGCGTGCATTTTCAAGCGCCATCCGGGAAGAGCTTGCTCAGGAACTGTTGCTCCTCAATGCCAATATTCCCCGGAACGACAAGGTTCGGCTGCTGTGGCGCGGCGAGAACCGTATATCTCTCACCCCGTTCAAACCCTTGCCCGAACCCAGGGGTCTCGCCTCGATCAAGACCGAGATCGGCCAACGCTGGCCGATGACCGGGCTGCTCGACGTACTGAAGGAGGCTGCCCTTGATACGGGACTTCTCGAAGCGTTCGAAACATCGGCCTCGCGTGTTGCACTGCCGAAAACCGCGCTGGATCAACGTCTCCTGCTATGCCTCTACGGCCTGGGAACGAATGCCGGGCTCAAGCGGATCGCCGGCGCCACCCCCGATGTCAGCTATGAAGAGCTGCTGCATGTCCATCGCCGCTTCGTTCATGCCGCGGCGCTCAAGGAGGCGTGTGCCAGGGTTGCGAATGCGACCCTGGCAATCCGCAATGCTGCAGTCTGGGGGGACGCCGGCACGGCCTGTGCGTCAGATTCCACAAAGTTCGGAGCCTGGGATCGCAACCTGATGACGGAATGGCATGCGCGTTATGGTGGACGGGGCGTCATGATCTACTGGCATGTCGAACGACGCGCGACATGCGTCTATTCCCAGCTCAAGCGCTGCTCTTCCTCCGAGGTCGCCTCCATGATCGAGGGCGTGCTGCGCCATTGCACCGACATGGAAATCCAGCGACAATATGTTGATAGTCATGGCCAAAGCGCGGTTGGCTTTGCATTTTGCCGGCTTCTCGGATTTGAGCTTGCACCCCGCCTGAAAGCGATCGCTCGCCAGAAGCTGGCTCTTCCCGATGTCGGCATGCGAACGCGGCTTCCCCACTTGCAGCCGATCCTCTCCAGTCCGATCAACTGGGATGAGATCGAGCAGCAATATGACGAGATGGTCAAATATGCAGCCGCGATGCAGACAAAAACCGCCGACCCGGAGGCGATCCTGCGCCGGTTTAGCCGCTCCGAGGTGATGCACCCGACCTACAAGGCGTTGAGTGAGCTGGGCCGCGCGGTCAAGACGATCTTCCTGTGCCGGTATCTGCGCGAGGAGTCCTTCCGCCGCGAAATTCATGAAGGCCTGAATGTCGTTGAAAACTGGAACAGTGCCAATGGGTTCGTTTTCTTCGGCAAGGGCGGCGAGATCGCCACTAACCGCATCGATGAGCAGCAGCTCTCGGTCCTGGCGCTACATTTGCTGCAAGCGTCGCTTGTCTATGTGAACACCCGAATGCTTCAGAGCGTGCTGGTGGAACCGAAATGGACGGGCCGGATGACGCCGGATGATTATCGCGGCCTCACACCGCTGATTTACAGCCACGTCAATCCTTATGGCCGCTTCGACCTCGATCTGAATAGCCGGATCGATTTTGGGCGGCTTGCTGCCTGACCGGGGCCTTTCCGCTCGCACCATTTGGGTGCACCCGAACGTGACGATCGGAAGTGACATATACGACATGTCACAAAAGGGTGGTTCCGTCACCAATGTTACTGTACGAGGGCAAAGCCACCCTAATGTGACGGATTTGCCCATGACCCGCGTCGGCTACGCCCGCGTCAGCACCATCGACCAGGATCTCGACATCCAGGTTGCCCGGTTGAAGGCAGCGGGCTGTGAAATCCTCCGCTCCGAAACAGGCTCGGGCGCATCGCGCACTGGACGCACGGAGCTTGAGACGATCATGCAGTTCCTGCGCGCCGATGACGAACTCGTCGTCCTGCGTCTCGATCGGCTCGGTCGCTCCACACGCGATGTTCTCAATCTGGTTCATGAACTCGACCAGAAGGGAGCCTCATTGCGGGTGCTTGAGCCGGAGGTGACGACGGCCGGAAGCATGGGGCGGATGGTGATCACCATTCTGGGCATGGTCGCGGACATGGAACTGACGTTCATCAAGGACCGGCAGCGCGCCGGGATCGAGGCGGCGCGCGCCGAAGGCGTCTACAAAGGCCGGAAGAAAAACATCGATGACGATGAAATCCGACGCCGGATCACCGCCGGCGCGAGCAAGGCCAGCGTCGCGCGCGACCTCAAGATCTCAAGAATGACCGTCTATCGGGCGCTTGACGTCATTCCTTCAAGGATCGGGCTGCCGGAAAAGCCGCCTTCTGTCACCATCGCCCTGCATCTGACCATCGAGAACTTCAACAAGCATGGTCGTGGCAGAAAGCCCGCTCGCGAGCGCATTGAGGCGATGCTGGAGCGGGATTACCAGATGCAAAAGACCGGGAACTGCGATTACACGCTGACCGTCGCCTATGATCAGGGTGCCGATGGCGTCAGCCTCGATGATGAGATCGCATCTCTCCAGACAGAGATGTTCAACATCGCAGAGAGCTACAGGTGCTCGATCGAGACCGATGT
>NZ_CP013270.1 GCF_001456115.1 Sphingobium baderi
GTCGCCCCCTGCCGCACTGACTTGCGCAGCAAGTCGTAAGTGCGCACTTCGTGCTTTTCGCACTACGCCCGCCGCGCTATGCTGACAACATGGAAACGACCGCACGGCCCACCATCGACCAGAAAATTGCCCGCAAGGAAGCCGAGCTTGCCCGGCTGCGTCAGCAGGGCCGGGCGCTCGAAACCGGCCAGAAGATCGTTCTCGGCGGCCTGCTCCTGAACGCCGCCAGGAACGACCCGGCGATCCGCAAATGGCTGATCGCGGAACTCCCCTCGGCTGTGACCCGCGAGGTGGACCGCAAGCGCCTCGCCCCCATCGTCGCGGAACTGGTGAAGCTCGATGGCTAAGGCCCACGGAGTTCGCCGCCTGACCCCTGCCGGGCTGGTCTTGGCCGGGGCCGTCACGGGCGCCGCGATAGGCGGGGTGCTTGGGCTGATGCGCTGGCAGCAGGATCGGCAGCCCTCTCCCCCCCGCCCGGAACCGGAGGCACCAAAGGCGCAAGGTGACAGGGTTATAATTCGATGACCTTCGGGAAATGCCCTAGGAAGCCCGTAGAGCGCCGATAGGCACGTTCAGGCCCTCTCCCCTATCCGGTTGCTCTATCGCGGCTCTGTGGCGCTGAAATCGCCTCCTAACCCCCCTGAACACCCTTCACTTGGCTTGACCCTCGCGCATCGGTTGCGATGATGCGCTTGCTGCGGCCCTTTTTCTCAACTTCCCCTGCGTGCGGGGGATTGGGGGTGCAGGTAACGATCCCCCTTGGGGCCGCAGCACCCTCCCGACATGACGTGCGCCGCGACCAGCGGCGCTCCATTTTCAATCGGTGTCCCCCGTCAGTGTGAGTGTCAGTGTCAGTGTCTGTTCCAGACCCTGACACTCACACTGACACTAGGGGGCTAAAAACAGACACGCCGGAGGGCAAAAACAGACACGCCGGAGGGTATGAACAGACACGCCGGAGGGTATGAACAGACACGCCGGAGGGTATGAACAGACACGCCGGAGGGCATCACAGACAAGTTGACTACAGACATATTCGAAATTAACGTCTGTTTATGAGCCAAATCACCGTGTCCTCTGCTGCACTCGCCCTCCGCGCCGATAAGCCGCTCACGCCTGCGATGATCTCTGCGCTGTGGGAGATCGCTGCCGTCCTCGACGAGGAACGTGTGCCTGCGAATGTGCCGAATGCGGTCTGGCTGACCATCCCCACGGCACGCCTGCGTGGGCCGGGCGCACGACAGGACAACACATGGCTTCGCGAGTGCCTTGAACGCATGGCAGGGCTGCGCCTGACCGGCCAACATCGCGGCGAAGAATGGCTGGCCGTGATGCTGGCAGAGGCCCATTTCATCGAGGGCGGGGCCAAGGTGCGCTTGCTGGTGCCGCCCGCAGGCGTCCACGCCATGCGCGGACCGGGCAACTTCGTGAAGATCGAGACGACCGCAGCACATCGGCTCCCGCCTCATGCCCGCCGTCTCTATGCGCTGCTGGCCGACCGCAAGCGCCAGCGCGAACCCTACGCCCAGTGGAGCGTAGACAACCTGCGTGGCCTGCTCGGCGTCGATGACAAGCGGTCCTATGATCGGTGGAGTGATTTTCGCACCCGCGTGCTCGATCCTGCCATTTCAGCGATCAACGACTTCGGCACGGTGCGCGTGAAGATGACCTTCATAAAGTCCGGTCGGTCGGTTTCCGCCGTCCGCTTCGAATGGCGCTGGAAAGATCCGCACGATGCCGCCGATACGGTGGTGGAGAACGAGCGCCACAGCGACGCCCGGCGTAAAGACCCACCGGAAAACCCGGACGCCCCGCCGCTGGTCGAAGGCGATCCGGTGGTACGGGAAGGACTGGCCCAACTTGTGGCGGACCTCGGGAACTCCAAGCGGGTCCAGGAGCCCGAACAGATGGACGTGGAAACCTACCTCGCGCTCAGTGATGAGGAATGCCCTGAATACCCGATCACCGATGATGAGCGGGCATGGCTCGACATGAAACCAGTCGGCAAAGAGGCGCTATGAGGGGCTTAGTCCCCGACCCCTTGCCCCTGATTTCCAAGGCCGCGCTGGGCCTGCCGCTGCTTGCGCCTGACCTGTTCCTGCTGCTTCAGTTCGGCCCGGGCAGCGGGAAGCCGAGCGGCCCATTCCGGTCGCTCGCGCTCTAGCTTCCGCTCTGCCTTGGCTTCGTTTCCAAAGCCCCGGAAATAGCCCCGGACACGCTCAAGCCGGTCGCGAAGCGTCTTCTCTCGCTTCGCCCTCCACTCCTTGATGCCCTTCGCTACCTGCTGCCAAGCCGCCTCGGCCTTCTCGTAGGACCCTCGCTGAAACCTGCCGAAAAGTCCCGTTGGCGCCTTCGGGCGCTGCTCGTCATGCTTCCATTCACGCTGCTGCCGCTCGCGCGAAATCTCCCGGATTTGGCCATCCAGCTTGTACTCAAGGAACTGGCTGCGCCGGTTCGCATTGGCGATCAGCTCCTTCTTGCGGGCGTCCCATGCCTTCACCAGCTCGGCCGCCGGCATCGCTTCGACCTGGCGCACCTTTTCCCGGCGCTCGCGCTCTGCCTTCAGGTCGATGATCTCGGCTGTCAGCGCCTTCCGCTGGGCATTGTTCGCCGCCACCTGCCGGTTGCCATCGGCGCGATCGCTGACACGGCCACGCCGCTCCATCTCCGAGGCCGTGGGGCCAAGATGGGTGGTCGCTTCCCGGTCGATGCCCTGCGCCGCAAGGCTGCGCGCATCGATCCGCTCGGCCCGCCCCGCTTTAGCCAGGACAGAATTGGCCGTCTGTTCCCAAAGCCCCCGGACCGCCTTCACCTCGTCGGCAGCAGGGCCAAGCCCCTGTGCCCGGCGGGCCTTGTCCGATAGCTCGATGCTGGCCTTGTCCCCCATGACCGGCTCCCCCCTCTCCCCCCGGCTCACCTGCCGGGTGGTGGTGAGGATGTGCGCATGGTGATTCCGGTTGTCGCCTTCCCGGTCGGGCTGGTGGACGCACACGTCCACGGCCACGCCGTACCGGCGGGCCAGTTCGGCACCAAAGGACAGAGCGAGTTCGTGCCGCTGTCCCGCGTCCAGTTCGGACGGCAGCGCTACGATCCACTCGCGAGCGGTGCGGGCATCCTTCCGCTTCTCCGCGACCTCCGCCGCATTCCACAGCGCGGCCCGGTCGAGCGTTTCGCCATCCGCCGTGATGATGTCCGCCGACACCACCCCGCCCTTGCGGGTGTAGTCATGGACGAGGCCGGTGCGCTCATCGACCAACGCCGCGCCAGCCCGATACGCCGCAGCCGCAACGGACGAACGTCCGGCGGTGCGCGATATCGGCTTGGTGCTGGCGTGGTAGATCGCCACCGACTTCCTTCCATTTGGTGCCCAACGGGGTTGCAGGGGTCGCCCCCTGCCGCACTGACTTGCGCAGCAAGTCGTAAGTGCGCACTTCGTGCTTTTCGCACTACGCCCGCCGCGCTATGCTGACAACATGGAAACGACCGCACGGCCCACCATCGACCAGAAAATTGCCCGCAAGGAAGCCGAGCTTGCCCGGCTGCGTCAGCAGGGCCGGGCGCTCGAAACCGGCCAGAAGATCGTTCTCGGCGGCCTGCTCCTGAACGCCGCCAGGAACGACCCGGCGATCCGCAAATGGCTGATCGCGGAACTCCCCTCGGCTGTGACCCGCGAGGTGGACCGCAAGCGCCTCGCCCCCATCGTCGCGGAACTGGTGAAGCTCGATGGCTAAGGCCCACGGAGTTCGCCGCCTGACCCCTGCCGGGCTGGTCTTGGCCGGGGCCGTCACGGGCGCCGCGATAGGCGGGGTGCTTGGGCTGATGCGCTGGCAGCAGGATCGGCAGCCCTCTCCCCCCCGCCCGGAACCGGAGGCACCAAAGGCGCAAGGTGACAGGGTTATAATTCGATGACCTTCGGGAAATGCCCTAGGAAGCCCGTAGAGCGCCGATAGGCACGTTTAGGCCCTCTCCCCTATCCGGTTGCTCTATCGCGGCTCTGTGGCGCTGAAATCGCCTCCTAGCCCCCCCTGATAGCCCTTCCTGCCCTTGGAGCCTGTTATGACGTTGGAGACTTCGCCCTACGATCCGACCGATCACCTCAACACCGAGGAACGGATTGCAGCCTACCTTGAGGCTGCATGGGAAGGCGCAGACGAGTTCACGGACATGGAGAAGCGGTTTGCCTTTCTCACCAACTGTTTCGAGGTTGTCCTGCTAGCCCGGCAACGCTGGTTCCTGACCCGATTGACGCATTGACCCTACCGCCCTCGCAGGCATGATGATCCTGCTGCGGCCCTTTTTCTCAACTTCCCCTGCGTGCGGGGGATTGGGGGTGCAGGTAACGATCCCCCTTGGGGCCGCAGCAACCCTCCCGACATGACGCGCGCCGCGACCAGCGGCGCTCCATTTTCAATCGGTGTCCCCCGTCAGTGTGAGTGTCAGTGTCAGTGTCTGTTCCAGACTCTGCCACTCACACTGACACTAGGGGGCTAAAAACAGACACGCCGGAGGGCAAAAACAGACACGCCGGAGGGTATGAACAGACACGCCGGAGGGTATGAACAGACACGCCGGAGGGTATGAACAGACACGCCGGAGGGCATCACAGACAAGTTGACTACAGACATATTCGAAATTAACGTCTGTTTATGAGCCAAATCACCGTGTCCTCTGCTGCACTCGCCCTCCGCGCCGATAAGCCGCTCACGCCTGCGATGATCTCTGCGCTGTGGGAGATCGCTGCCGTCCTCGACGAGGAACGTGTGCCTGCGAATGTGCCGAATGCGGTCTGGCTGACCATCCCCACGGCACGCCTGCGTGGGCCGGGCGCACGACAGGACAACACATGGCTTCGCGAGTGCCTTGAACGCATGGCAGGGCTGCGCCTGACCGGCCAACATCGCGGCGAAGAATGGCTGGCCGTGATGCTGGCAGAGGCCCATTTCATCGAGGGCGGGGCCAAGGTGCGCTTGCTGGTGCCGCCCGCAGGCGTCCACGCCATGCGCGGACCGGGCAACTTCGTGAAGATCGAGACGACCGCAGCACATCGGCTCCCGCCTCATGCCCGCCGTCTCTATGCGCTGCTGGCCGACCGCAAGCGCCAGCGCGAACCCTACGCCCAGTGGAGCGTAGACAACCTGCGTGGCCTGCTCGGCGTCGATGACAAGCGGTCCTATGATCGGTGGAGTGATTTTCGCACCCGCGTGCTCGATCCTGCCATTTCAGCGATCAACGACTTCGGCACGGTGCGCGTGAAGATGACCTTCATAAAGTCCGGTCGGTCGGTTTCCGCCGTCCGCTTCGAATGGCGCTGGAAAGATCCGCACGATGCCGCCGATACGGTGGTGGAGAACGAGCGCCACAGCGACGCCCGGCGTAAAGACCCACCGGAAAACCCGGACGCCCCGCCGCTGGTCGAAGGCGATCCGGTGGTACGGGAAGGACTGGCCCAACTTGTGGCGGACCTCGGGAACTCCAAGCGGGTCCAGGAGCCCGAACAGATGGACGTGGAAACCTACCTCGCGCTCAGTGATGAGGAATGCCCTGAATACCCGATCACCGATGATGAGCGGGCATGGCTCGACATGAAACCAGTCGGCAAAGAGGCGCTATGAGGGGCTTAGTCCCCGACCCCTTGCCCCTGATTTCCAAGGCCGCGCTGGGCCTGCCGCTGCTTGCGCCTGACCTGTTCCTGCTGCTTCAGTTCGGCCCGGGCAGCGGGAAGCCGAGCGGCCCATTCCGGTCGCTCGCGCTCTAGCTTCCGCTCTGCCTTGGCTTCGTTTCCAAAGCCCCGGAAATAGCCCCGGACACGCTCAAGCCGGTCGCGAAGCGTCTTCTCTCGCTTCGCCCTCCACTCCTTGATGCCCTTCGCTACCTGCTGCCAAGCCGCCTCGGCCTTCTCGTAGGACCCTCGCTGAAACCTGCCGAAAAGTCCCGTTGGCGCCTTCGGGCGCTGCTCGTCATGCTTCCATTCACGCTGCTGCCGCTCGCGCGAAATCTCCCGGATTTGGCCATCCAGCTTGTACTCAAGGAACTGGCTGCGCCGGTTCGCATTGGCGATCAGCTCCTTCTTGCGGGCGTCCCATGCCTTCACCAGCTCGGCCGCCGGCATCGCTTCGACCTGGCGCACCTTTTCCCGGCGCTCGCGCTCTGCCTTCAGGTCGATGATCTCGGCTGTCAGCGCCTTCCGCTGGGCATTGTTCGCCGCCACCTGCCGGTTGCCATCGGCGCGATCGCTGACACGGCCACGCCGCTCCATCTCCGAGGCCGTGGGGCCAAGATGGGTGGTCGCTTCCCGGTCGATGCCCTGCGCCGCAAGGCTGCGCGCATCGATCCGCTCGGCCCGCCCCGCTTTAGCCAGGACAGAATTGGCCGTCTGTTCCCAAAGCCCCCGGACCGCCTTCACCTCGTCGGCAGCAGGGCCAAGCCCCTGTGCCCGGCGGGCCTTGTCCGATAGCTCGATGCTGGCCTTGTCCCCCATGACCGGCTCCCCCCTCTCCCCCCGGCTCACCTGCCGGGTGGTGGTGAGGATGTGCGCATGGTGATTCCGGTTGTCGCCTTCCCGGTCGGGCTGGTGGACGCACACGTCCACGGCCACGCCGTACCGGCGGGCCAGTTCGGCACCAAAGGACAGAGCGAGTTCGTGCCGCTGTCCCGCGTCCAGTTCGGACGGCAGCGCTACGATCCACTCGCGAGCGGTGCGGGCATCCTTCCGCTTCTCCGCGACCTCCGCCGCATTCCACAGCGCGGCCCGGTCGAGCGTTTCGCCATCCGCCGTGATGATGTCCGCCGACACCACCCCGCCCTTGCGGGTGTAGTCATGGACGAGGCCGGTGCGCTCATCGACCAACGCCGCGCCAGCCCGATACGCCGCAGCCGCAACGGACGAACGTCCGGCGGTGCGCGATATCGGCTTGGTGCTGGCGTGGTAGATCGCCACCGACTTCCTTCCATTTGGTGCCCAACGGGGTTGCAGGGGTCGCCCCCTGCCGCACTGACTTGCGCAGCAAGTCGTAAGTGCGCACTTCGTGCTTTTCGCACTACGCCCGCCGCGCTATGCTGACAACATGGAAACGACCGCACGGCCCACCATCGACCAGAAAATTGCCCGCAAGGAAGCCGAGCTTGCCCGGCTGCGTCAGCAGGGCCGGGCGCTCGAAACCGGCCAGAAGATCGTTCTCGGCGGCCTGCTCCTGAACGCCGCCAGGAACGACCCGGCGATCCGCAAATGGCTGATCGCGGAACTCCCCTCGGCTGTGACCCGCGAGGTGGACCGCAAGCGCCTCGCCCCCATCGTCGCGGAACTGGTGAAGCTCGATGGCTAAGGCCCACGGAGTTCGCCGCCTGACCCCTGCCGGGCTGGTCTTGGCCGGGGCCGTCACGGGCGCCGCGATAGGCGGGGTGCTTGGGCTGATGCGCTGGCAGCAGGATCGGCAGCCCTCTCCCCCCCGCCCGGAACCGGAGGCACCAAAGGCGCAAGGTGACAGGGTTATAATTCGATGACCTTCGGGAAATGCCCTAGGAAGCCCGTAGAGCGCCGATAGGCACGTTTAGGCCCTCTCCCCTATCCGGTTGCTCTATCGCGGCTCTGTGGCGCTGAAATCGCCTCCTAGCCCCCCCTGATAGCCCTTCCTGCCCTTGGAGCCTGTTATGACGTTGGAGACTTCGCCCTACGATCCGACCGATCACCTCAACACCGAGGAACGGATTGCAGCCTACCTTGAGGCTGCATGGGAAGGCGCAGACGAGTTCACGGACATGGAGAAGCGGTTTGCCTTTCTCACCAACTGTTTCGAGGTTGTCCTGCTAGCCCGGCAACGCTGGTTCCTGACCCGATTGACGCATTGACCCTACCGCCCTCGCAGGCATGATGATCCTGCTGCGGCCCTTTTTCTCAACTTCCCCTGCGTGCGGGGGATTGGGGGTGCAGGTAACGATCCCCCTTGGGGCCGCAGCAACCCTCCCGACATGACGCGCGCCGCGACCAGCGGCGCTCCATTTTCAATCGGTGTCCCCCGTCAGTGTGAGTGTCAGTGTCAGTGTCTGTTCCAGACTCTGCCACTCACACTGACACTAGGGGGCTAAAAATGGAGACGCCGGAGGGTAAAAATGGAGACGCCGGAGGGTATGAGTGGAGACGCCGGAGGGTATGAGTGGAGACGCCGGAGGGTATGAGTGGAGACGCCGGAGGGGTGTGTGGAGATATTGACAGTGGATAGACACTTTTTATAAACTCCACTAATGGAGCAAATAGCCGTCTCGTCCGCTGCGCTCGCACTCCGAGCAGAAAAGCCGCTCACTCCGGCTATGATCTCAACGCTGTGGGAGATTGCGGCTGTCCTTGATGAGGATCGCATACCTGCCAATGTGCCCAACTCGGTCTGGCTATCGATCCCCACGGCGCGCTTGCGTGGCCCCAATGCAAGGCAGGACAATGTCTGGCTCCGCGAGTGCTTGGAGCGCATGATTGGCCTCAAGCTGACCGGCCAGCACCGCAATGACGAATGGGGCGCAGTGCTGGTGGCCGAATGGCACATCACCGAAGGCGGATCGAAGGCCCGTATCCTGATCCCGCCTGCAGGCGTCCACGCGCTGCGCAGCACCGGAAATTTCGTGAAGATCGAGACGACAGCGGCACATCGGCTCCCGCCCCATGCCCGCCGCCTCTATGCTCTGCTGGCCGACCGCAAGCGCCAGCGCGAACCCTACGCCCAGTGGAGCGTAGACAACCTGCGTGGCCTGCTCGGCGTCGATGATAAACGGTCCTATGAGGTTTGGTCACAGTTCCGAAAATGGGTTCTGACCCCCGCCATTGAGGCCATCAACGACTTCGGCACGGTGCGGGTGAAGATGACCACCGTGAAGTCCGGCCGGTCGGTTTCCGCCGTCCGCTTCGAATGGCGCTGGAAAGATCCGCACGATGCCGCCGATACGGTGGTGGAGAACGAGCGCCACAGCGACGCCCGGCGTAAAGACCCGCCGGAAAACCCGGATGCCCCGCCGCTGGTCGAAGGCGATCCGGTAGTGCGGGAAGGACTGGCCCAGCTTGTAGCGGACCTCGGGAACTCCAAGCGAGTCCAGGAGCCCGAACAGATGGACGTGGAAACCTACCTCGCGCTCAGGGATGAGGACCGTCCTGAATACCCGATCACCGATGATGAGCGGGCATGGCTCGACATGAGGCCGGTCGGAAACGAGGAACTGTGAGGGGCTAGTCCCCGACCCCTTGCCCCTGATTTCCAAGACCGCGCTGGGCCTGCCGCTGCTTGCGCCTGACCTGTTCCTGCTGCTTCAGTTCGGCCCGGGCAGCGGGAAGCCGAGCGGCCCAATCTGGGCGTTCGCGCTCTAGTTTCCGCTCTGCCTTGGCTTCGTTTCCAAAGCCCCGGAAATAGCCCCGGACACGCTCAAGCCGGTCGCGAAGCGTCTTCTCTCGCTTCGCCCTCCACTCCTTGATGCCCTTCGCTACCTGCTGCCAAGCCGCCTCGGCCTTCTCGTAGGACCCTCGCTGAAACCTGCCGAAAAGTCCCGTTGGCGCCTTCGGGCGCTGCTCGTCATGCTTCCATTCACGCTGCTGCCGCTCGCGCGAAATCTCCCGGATTTGGCCATCCAGCTTGTACTCAAGGAACTGGCTGCGCCGGTTCGCATTGGCGATCAGCTCCTTCTTGCGGGCGTCCCATGCCTTCACCAGCTCGGCCGCCGGCATCGCTTCGACCTGGCGCACCTTTTCCCGGCGCTCGCGCTCTGCCTTCAGGTCGATGATCTCGGCTGTCAGCGCCTTCCGCTGGGCATTGTTCGCCGCCACCTGCCGGTTGCCATCGGCGCGATCGCTGACACGGCCACGCCGCTCCATCTCCGAGGCCGTGGGGCCAAGATGGGTGGTCGCTTCCCGGTCGATGCCCTGCGCCGCAAGGCTGCGCGCATCGATCCGCTCGGCCCGCCCCGCTTTAGCCAGGACAGAATTGGCCGTCTGTTCCCAAAGCCCCCGGACCGCCTTCACCTCGTCGGCAGCAGGGCCAAGCCCCTGTGCCCGGCGGGCCTTGTCCGATAGCTCGATGCTGGCCTTGTCCCCCATGACCGGCTCCCCCCTCTCCCCCCGGCTCACCTGCCGGGTGGTGGTGAGGATGTGCGCATGGTGATTCCGGTTGTCGCCTTCCCGGTCGGGCTGGTGGACGCACACGTCCACGGCCACGCCGTACCGGCGGGCCAGTTCGGCACCAAAGGACAGAGCGAGTTCGTGCCGCTGTCCCGCGTCCAGTTCGGACGGCAGCGCTACGATCCACTCGCGAGCGGTGCGGGCATCCTTCCGCTTCTCCGCGACCTCCGCCGCATTCCACAGCGCGGCCCGGTCGAGCGTTTCGCCATCCGCCGTGATGATGTCCGCCGACACCACCCCGCCCTTGCGGGTGTAGTCATGGACGAGGCCGGTGCGCTCATCGACCAACGCCGCGCCAGCCCGATACGCCGCAGCCGCAACGGACGAACGTCCGGCGGTGCGCGATATCGGCTTGGTGCTGGCGTGGTAGATCGCCACCGACTTCCTTCCATTTGGTGCCCAACGGGGTTGCAGGG
>NZ_CP013271.1 GCF_001456115.1 Sphingobium baderi
CGGCGGGGCCTGCGACAGTATATCGAGCGGGGGACCGAGTGGCTACGCGATGCGGGGCAGCGCATATCGGGCAGGCTGCATGCGTTCGCGGCCACCTTGAGCGGCGCGGTCGATCGCGATCGGCGCGATGCCGCCGATGCGCAGCGTCAGGAGCAGCTTGCCGCCGAGCGCGCGCGTGAGCAGGCACAGGAGCGCCAGCAGGCGCAGGAACGGGAGAAGGTGGCGGAGAAGTTCAGGACCATAGCCGGGCAGCGCGAGGCGGGCACCCATGGTTATGGCGACCATAACAGCGACTGGAAGGCTACTCCGGAGGCGCTCCGAAAGGCGGTGGACGCCTATAACGGGGCGAACCAGCATACCAAGGATCTCTACATCGAGCGGATCCAGCGCGAACCCCAGATGGCGCGGGCGGTGGGCCAGTTGCTCCACGAGCGCGAGCTGGTCCTGCAACGGGATCGGGGGATGAGCTTATGAGTGTGCCAGGTAAGCTGCCTGAGCAGAAGCGACCATTTCAGGACATCAGGCTATCGGCCTATGAGCTTTCGGTAGCCCTCAGGCGCGAATTTAAAGGTCATTTAATCCATCAACCTGATAAGGTGCTCAACGGAGCCGTTCATGCATGCTTTGATGATCCTTGCCGGAACCCTGATTCCGCTATTTGCTTCCTTGATTGTATCAGCGGAATGGGGAAGAGTTTGGAGGGCTGTATTCATCGGCACGTTTCTATCCCTGCTCTCTTTAGCGATCTTGATTTTCATCGAGCGCTACAATGAAGGCGGCCTCATTCTGATTGCCACGGTAGTGGGTCTGCCGTTTATTTTCGGATTTGCGTTTGTGGGCACTACGGTTGGCAGGATGATGCACAAGCCAAGAATATGATTGATCGGTTTAGCCGCCAGTCCGCTCTCCACCCCTCCTAGCTGTAGGCGCTTGCAATCGTAGCGGCGTCTGCTCGCAAACGGAGCGATTTTCTGCTCGGATTATCTGACAATGGGCGGAGCAGTCTGCTCACGCTAATTGCCAATGTGCTCGCCATCATCCGGCGCTGCTCGCAGTCATGGTCGCCTGCTCACATTATCTGCCAGCGGGAGTGGCGTCAGCGTGGCACCCGGATGGAGCCGTCCGCGATCCCTTCGGCGATATTTGAGAGCATGACGGCGTAGCGGTGCAGGCCGGGGAAGCGACCGGCGTTTCTCTCGATCTCTTCGCCGTATCCGGCATCGAGCAGCGCCTTGAAGTCCGGCATCACGTCGAACATGCCGCCGAGCAGATCGATATCGGAAGCACCGATCAGCAGCAGGGCATTCGCATGGGCGTCGAGGCGTTTCATCGTCTCCAGCATTTCGGTTTTGGTCATCGCACCCTTTCCGCTTGCGTGGTGTCATCGCCTATTATGCGCTGGCCCTGTTCGCGAAAACCTTCCTTTCTGACGATCCTGCCGGCGGGCCATGACCGCAACGCATTTCTGCGGCCCGCCGCGTGTCAAAACTGTTCTGGAAACCCGCTTCGCAAAAGCGTCTGCCGGCGACGGGTTTGGAGAACCCACTGGCAGGGAGTGTGAGCACGACGCCCCGTTTGCAAGCAGCGCCGGATGATGGCGAGCACACTGGCAGATAATTCGAGCACGAGGCCATGCGCCAGTGGCAGAAAGGGTGAGCAGAAAATCGCTCCGTTTGCGAGCAGACGCCGCTACGATTGCAAGCGCCTACACCTAGCCGTTCCCTGCCCTGATACGCGACAATCAGGTGAAAATCGCCGCTCTCATGCTTCATCGCCGCTAGGGCTGCCGCCCTGGCGGCTAAACAGGCGTGACCAGAAGCCGCGCTGGGACATCGGCTGAGGAGTAACGCGCGCGATAGCGAGGTTTTGCGCCATGGTGCGCCAGTGGTCCCGATCCTCACGGATAAGGGCTGCTTGGGTTTCTAGGGCGGCCATTTCTGCTTCCAGTCGATCCACTTGCGATGCGCGGGAGCGCAAGATGGCTAGTTCTGCATTGGCACCGGAAAGCTGCTCATGGAGGATTGTTACCTGTCCTTTCAGAGCTTCGAAATCCTCGGCATCTCGAACCTTTTTCGTATTCTTCGAGAAGGTTCGATTAGAACCCTTTGCGGTAGGTTCTACCCAGACCCAAAGGCGACCAGAATTGTCTCGCTCTCCCCTCATTTTACCCGCTTTATAGCGCGATCTCAGGGTATTTTGTGGAACGCTCAGGAGGTCTGATGCCTCTCGTAAGGTCATACGAACTTCGGTCATTTTAGAACCATGTTCGTATTGTTCGAGAAGGTCAATTTCGAACTATTCTCAAATGTCACCATCATCTGCGTTACGCAGCTTGTCGCCCAAGCTGCCCAGTAGTTTCGCCATCCCTTCACGTACCACCGGGTCAGGTTCCGTTTCCATTAGCGGCGGCGCATCGGGGGAGTCTGGTGGGTCTTTGCGGCGAGCGGCGCTATGGCGCTCGTTCTCGGCTACCGTGTCAGCGGCGTCTAACGGGTCTTTCCAGCGCCAATCAAAGCGAACGGCCACTACCGAGCGGCCCACCTTTTTAGGCGTCATGGTGACGTCCACCGTCCCGAAATCGTTGATTGCATCAAGCGCGGGATCGAGGACGCGCACTTTTAACGCCTGCCAGCGGTCATAGGACCGCTTATCATCTACACCGAGCAGGCCACGCAGATTGTCGATGCTCCACTGGGCATAGGGTTCGCGCTGGCGTTTGCGATCAGCCAGAAGGGCATAAAGGCGGCGGGCGTGAGGAGGGAGCCGGTGCGCCGCTGTCGTCTCGATCTTCACGAAATTGCCGGGGCTACGCAAAGCATGAACACCTGCGGGCGGGATCAGGATGCGGGCTTGTGATCCGCCTTCAGTGATGTGCCATTCGGCCACCAGTACCGCGCCCCATTCGTCGCCCCGGTGCTGCCCGCTTAGTTTTAGGCCGGTCATGCGGTCGAGACACTCACGAAGCCAGACATTATCCTGACGCGCATCCGGGCCGCGCAAACGAGCGGTAGGGATATTGAGCCAAACTGCGTTGGGTACGTTGGCTGGTGTCCGTTCCTCATCAAGGACCGCCGTAATCTCCCACAGGGCTGAGATCATTGCCGGGGTTAGTGGCTTTTCAGCACGCAGGGCTAAGGCAGCAGATGACACAGCGATTTGCTCCATAGGGATACGCTAATTGTCGCAATGTATCCTGTCAATGTATCCCCGAACCCTCCGGCGTGTATCCCCGAACCCTCCGGCGTGTATCCCCGAACCCTCCGGCGTGTATCCTTTTACCCTCCGGCGTGTACCTTTTTACCCTCCGGCGTGTATCCTTTTAGCCTACAGTGTCAGTGTCTAGTCTCAGAGTCTGGAACAGACACTGACACTGAGACTAGACACTGACGGCAGACACACACTGAAAATTGAGCGCCGCTGGTCGCGGCGCGCGTCATTGGAAGAACAAGCCGATGGGTAGCAGCCCGATCCAAACCGACGCCGACTACCGGGCGGCAGTTGATGAAATCCGCGCACTCTGGGATGCGGAAGCAGGCAGCGCAGATGAGGACCGTCTCGATGTGTTGGCAACACTGGTCGATGCGTATGAACGCCAGCATTGGCCTGCTTCACCTACGCCAAAGCAAGACTAGAGGCCGTAAATGGCTATCAGGGGATGTAAGAGGCGATTTCCGGCCCGTAGAGCATAGGGAGCCTCTGAGGGTAGGTCGCGAGTACCCAAGGGCTTGGCGGTGCCCTAACGGGCACCAGAGGGCAAATCAGGGGCGTTCGGTTTCGCGCAGATGGCAGGGCGGACATTCGCCCTCGCCAGCAGTGCCCCAGCTATCGAGCCAGCGGGCTACTTCCTCGCCGGTCAGGTGCAGCCCGGTTTCCCGATATTCGGCCCATGAGGCGAGGGCTTCGGCCTTGAAGCTCTCGCGGGCTTGCGTGCGGTCCACGATCAGATTTGCCCCGTCGCCACAAGCTGGCCGAGCAGGGTGTTTACACGGGTCTGCCACCCGGGGCCGCTGTCGCGCAGATGCTCCACCGTCTTTGCATCCAAGCGGATTTTTACCTCGACCTTGGGGTCTTCCGACTTGGGACGCCCACGCCGGGACGGCTTCATCCCGGCCATGAAGGCGGCATCCATCGGCGGGTTGTCGTCGTGAATTTCAGGGTCAAACTTGGCCATAATAGAACCTCGCTTCGTGCTTTTCTGCCGGACGCAGGCTGATAGCGCGGATCGCATCGTCATGAGAGCCCTCGGTGAACACCAGCACGTGCAGGCGATCACCGATCATGCCCAGGGCGACGAAGCGGACCTCTCCATAATCGAAGCGATCATCCTCGCGCTCAAACGCCGTGTCCCAATCGAACCGTTCCGCAGCCTGTAAGGATAGGCCATGCTTAGCGATATTGGCTTCATCCTTGGCCGGGTCGAACTCGATTTCCATGATATTTTGTACACCCATTAAATCGGGCGGACAACATTTTTTGTGCACCCATAAATTGCTGCCCTATTTCGCCTGCAACGGCACCCACTTGCCCTTGCAGGTCTGGGCTTTGGCGTCCCATCGTGCGGTGCATCCGTATAACTGGCGCTCGATCTTGGGTTCCTGCGCCCAGCGATAGGCGAGGGCCGCGGCGAAGATCAGGCCCAGCCCGATCATGGCGGCGGCGATCCATTCCTTCAGGCGATCCCACCAGACCCCGGCGCTGATCCGCTGAAGCTGTCCAGCGGCCCGGTGGAGGGCATCGACCCCTGCGCCTGACTGTGCGGTCCATTCGGCGCGCTGGCGGGCGTCCTGCTCGATCTGGCGGGACAGGGCGGCGACCTGCTGGGCAACCCCTTCGGCCCCGGCCTTTCGCATGGCGTCGAGCAGGGTGCGATAGTCCGCGCCGGGATCGGTGGGGGGCGGAGTGTCGAACTCGGCAGGGTCGAAGGGATCAGGCATCGGCGGGGCCACCCTTGAAGGTCCAGCCCTCGAACGCCTTGCGGTCCTGATCGCGGCTGATCCGGTCCAGCAGGTCAGTGAGGCGGGATTCCCATGTGGGGTCTTTCATGGCGGCATCGAGGAGCAGGCCGCCGAGGATGATCTTGCGGCGGGCATCGGCCTTGCGGTTCAGGGTGGCGGCGCGGGCTTCCAGTGCCTGCAACCGGGCCTTGGCCTGATCGACCCTGCGGCGGGCATTTTCGATAGCCTCTGGCGTTGGAGCGGCCATGGTCAATCCTTTCGCTGTGCGATATTGATAGCAGCGGACCCGACCGAACGAAAGAGAGGAAGGGCGCACTTATGCAAACTTGCGTTTGCGTGCGTCAGGGGATACCCCTGAACCCCAGCGGGCTATCGCCCGCGCCATGCTCCCGCATGGCAAAGGTAGGGCGCGGCGATGGCGAGCTTCCATCTTGCGGTGAAGACGATAGGCCGTTCCGCCGGTCGCAGCGCGACGGCGGCGGCGGCCTATCGTGCGGGCGTCGAAATCACGGACGAGCGCACCGGCCTCGTCCACGATTACACCCGCAAGCAGGGCGTCGAGCATAGCGCGCTTGTCGTGCCCGCCGACGCCCCGGCGTGGGCCAACGACCGTGCCGCGCTCTGGAACGCCGCCGAGCAGGCCGAGACGCGCAAGAACTCCACCGTCGCCCGCGAATATGAAATCGCGCTGCCTGCCGAGTTGTCGGCCGAGGCGCGGCGCGAGCTTGCGCTGGACCTCGCACGGGAGATCAGCGAGCGGCATGGGGTGGCGGTGGACGTGGCGATCCACGCACCAGGTCGCGAGGGCGACCAGCGCAACCACCATGCCCATCTGCTGACGACGACGCGGCGGATCGGCCCGGAAGGGCTGGGCGAGAAGACCCGCGAACTGGACCAGAAGACGAGCGGGGAGGTCGAGCGGTGGCGTGGCCGGTGGGCCGAGATGCAGAATGCGGCGCTGGAACGGGCGAACGTCCCGGAGCGGGTGGACCATCGCAGCCACCAGCGGCAGGGGATCGAGCAGGAGGCGACCGTGCATATGGGGCCGAGCGCGACGGCGATGGAACGCCGCGCTGAGCATCAGGCGATGCGGGAGGGGCGGGCCTATGAGCCGGTGACGATGGTGGGCCAGCACAACGCCGGCGTCATCGAG
>NZ_CP013272.1 GCF_001456115.1 Sphingobium baderi
AGGTCCAGCAGGCCAAGGCGCGATTACAGGCCTTGGAAGCCCGCGCCGCCACCCTCTCCCGCAAGGCCGATGCCCGCCGCAAGATCATCCTGGGCGGTCTGATCCTCGATGCCGCACGGACCGGCCACTGGCCCAGCGATCTGGCCGACCTCATGGATCGCATCAGCCGCGACCATGACCGCAGGGCCTTCGAGGGGTGGAGCCTCACCGATGACTGACCGTTTCGACCCTGCCGAGTTCGATCCCCCGGCCCCCTCCCCCACCAGCACCCCCGGAGACGATTACCGCCTCCTCCTCGATGCCATGCGCCAGGCCGGGGCCGAAGGTGTCGCCCAGCCCATCGCTGCCCTGGTCAAACGTCTTGAGGAAGATGCCCGCGATCGGGCCCGCGCCGCTGACCAAGCGCTGGCCGATCGCAACAAGCTCCACGCCGCCGCTCATCGCCTCGCCACAGCAAGCGATGGGCTGACGCTGGACCGCCTCAAGGAATGGCTGGCCGCCGGTCTGATCTCGGTGGCGATCATCCTCGTTGCAGCCTGGGCCTGGCGCTGGGCACAGGAACCCAAAATCGAGACACACGCCTATGGCTGCTCTACGGGCTGGGACGCCAAAAAGGCCATCTGCAAGGGCAAATGGGTGCCCCTCGTTGAAACCCCCGCAGGACAGTGAAGAAGCATTCGGCGGAGAGGTCTTGCAAAACACCTGCTAAAATCGCCTCCTGTGCCCGTCAGGGTACGCCAAGCCTTTCGGACACACGGAACTAGCCCAAAGCACTGACATGCGCCCTACGAGGCTGGAATCGCCACCTACACCCCCTGCCAAGCCTTTGCGACCTTGCAGCAGGAGCAACGTGGAAGGGAGAGAGCATTCCTCCCCACCATCACCAACGCGCGCCGCGACTAGCGGCGCTCAATCTTCTGAGTGTCTCGCGTAGTGTCCTAGTGTCGGGTGTCGAGTGTTAGTGTTCCACTACCACCCGACACTAGGACACTGACACTATGGGGCCATAAAGCTAGGGATCGGAGGGTATAAAGCTAGGGATCGGAGGGTATAAAGCTAGGGGTCGGAGGGTTTGAGACTAGGGATCGGAGGGTATCGAACTAGGGATCGGAGGGTTTGAGACTAGGGATCGGAGGGTTTGAACACGCCCACAGCCATCCCGGGCCATCTCTTGAGACTAGGATTTGACAAACTAGAAGCCTAGCTTAATCCTCTTTTCCGTGGATCAGATTACCGTCCCTTCAGCGATCATATCGCCCAGCTCCGAAGCCCCCCTTTCTCCGGGGATGGTGTCGGTCATCTGGGAGCTTGCCCATTGCCTTGATCTGGCTCGCATCGACCCTGCGCGTGATGAGACGGTCGAGATGGTCATCCCGACCCAAAAGCTCCGCGGCCCTGATGGGCGTTCGGACAACATCAACCTCAAGCAATGGCTCGACCGGCTGACCGGCTTGAAGCTGCAAGGGGACTATCGCGGCGAGCCCTGGGCAGCAGTGATGCTTGCCCAATACGAGTTCAAAAAGAACGGCAGCCTGGTCCGCCTCATCCTGCCCCCCGCTGCGGTGAAGGCGCTGCGCTCGTCTGGCACCTTTGCCAAGATTGAGGCCGCCGCCGCCCACCAGTTGCCGGGTCATGCCCGCCGCCTTTATGCGCTGCTGGCCGACAAGAAACGGCTCGGAAACCCCCAATGGACCTTTGAACTCAACGAGTTGCGCGCGCTGATGGGGGTTGAAAAAACCCGTAGTTACGCCCGGTGGGGCAACTTCAAGGATTGGGTGCTGACGCCCGCGATTGCCGGGATCAATGATTATGGCACCGTCACCGTCACCATGGAGCCGGTGAAACAGGGGCGCACGGTCCACTCTGTGAAATTCTCATGGGCATGGAAGTCCTTGGACGATGCCCGCGTGACCGACGAAGAAAACGAGCGCCACAGCACCGCCAGGCGCAAGGATGCGCCAGAAAGTCCCGATGCTCCGCCCCTGGTCGAAGCCCAGCCCGACCCGGTCGTGCGCGAAGGCATGACACAACTGCTGGACACGCTGGCGAACAACCTGCGCGTGCCTGCGGAGCAGCCTACAGGCGTAGAATCCGACAACGGATAAGATTGCTGCGGCTGGGGTTTCGGGATACCTGCGCAACGGGGTATCGGTTCCCGGTTGGAAACGTGGGGTAGAAACAATGGCAACCGTCTCGATGACAAAAGGCGCTGAACTGGCTGGCGTCAGCAAAGGCACCGTCTCGAAAGCCATAAAATCTGGACGCCTAAGCTACACGGAAAAAACCGACAATGGCTATCTCATCGACACGGCAGAGCTGTTCAGGGTGTTTCCCCCAAAGAAACCCGAAACCGTTGATGATTTCCGGTTGGAAACGGGTGACGGCAACCCTGGAAACCCGGATAATTCAACGGGTTTGCATCGGGAAATTCAACTGTTGCGTGAACAGCTACAGGACCGCGATGGCGTCGTCGCGGATTTGCGCCACCGGCTCGACAAATCGGAAGAAGAGCGGCGTGAAGCACAGGCTCGTGTGATCGGTTTGCTGACCGGGCCAGAACCATCGGAAACCAAGCGCGGCTTCTTCAGCCGCCTGTTCGGTCGCTCGGAAGACTAATCTTCAACTTCCGATTGAATAACCCATCATGATAGGTTATTTTCAGCAATGGTTACCGTCTATCGCGCCCATGGCCTGCGGGTTGTCATCTTTACCGATGACCATGAACCCGCTCATGTCCACGTTTTCGGTGACGGCGAAGCCAAGATCAATCTGGCAGGCGCGGAAGGAGCGCCCGAATTGCTCTCGGCTGTCGGCATGACCCGCGCCGATCTTCGGCGCGCCATGCAGATCGTGAAAGAGCAGCAAGCCATGCTGCTGGAACGGTGGAGCGAAATTCATGGTTGAGATCACCGACGCCCAAATTGATGCCGCCCTGGAGCGGGGCAAGCTGGCTCTGGAAACCGAACCACGGGCGGCCACGGCCCGCTATGATCGCCAGCTTGATCGCGTGATCGTGGATCTGACCAATGGCTGCACCTTCGCTTTCCCTCCCCGGATTGCCCAAGGTCTGGAAGCAGCCAGCGCCGATCAGCTCGCCGAGGTCGAAATTCTCGGCCTGGGATATGGGCTGCACTGGGAAGGACTGGATGTTGACCTGTCGCTTCCCGGCCTGATGGCCGGTATCCTCGGCACCAAGGCATATATGGCCCGCCGCGCGGGCCAGGCCACATCGCAAGCAAAAGCAGCTGCGGCACGAGCAAACGGCGCAAAGGGTGGACGTCCGCGTAAAACGGCCTAGCCTGCCGCTTCGCAAACTTGCGCCGGCGCAAGTGAAAATGCGTGGATCGGCAGTTTCCGCCGACCCCACGCAAGAGCGTCAGACTGTGCCTACGGCGTTGGCTTGCAACTGCCAGCGATCAAAATAATCCGATTTGTAGTCAGCTAGCATCTTTTTAGTCATTGATTTGGCAAACATGTAATTCACCCCGCCGCCAACGATCCCGCCAACGAATGGGATAAGCTTGCCCGCCTGTGTCTTGGTCAATTTTACGCCCAGAATTTTGGCAATTTCCATAACAAGGCGGATAACCGGTGTTGATGCCGGACCACGCTTAGCAAGGTTTTCGGTCGCCGCTTTTGTGACGATGGCGCGAATCCCTGCTTGAGCTGTCGCATCGAGGCCAAGAGCGGCCATGAAGATCGTCTGGGCACGGTCGTTATGCAGTTCGTTATCCGGATCGAACCCATTGAGAAGCGCGAGCTTCTGATTGAGCCGATAAAGCTGCGCTGCCATATTGGCAATATCAGCACCAGCCAGCACAACTGTAGTCGTGACGCCACCGACCCCGCTGGTAAAACCACTCGCTGCACAAAGCGTGGCTGTCATCCCGGCATATTTTCCAGAAAGCCGCTCGATGTGCGCATAATTGTGCGCCTGACGAACAAAATCAGCAGCTTCTGAAACATCCATCCCCATATCTTTAGCATCTTTGACGACGCTAGCCGGATCAACGTTGAGGACAATATCTTTGATTTTTTCGATGATGGTCAATTCGTTCGACATTGCTACTACCGCTCTTATTTTTGAGTGCAAAGATAAGGTATATTATCAAAAAGCAGACCAGGTGATTTAGGGGACTTAACATTTAGAACCGCAGAATGGTCGCCAAGAGGGCCATCATTGAAATCATATTCTGTATCGTTGAGATTCACAGTTCCTTGAGCCCCGTCATAAGCTCCGCCATGTACACTGTACGAACCAGCCTCGCTCGATCCATCAGGTGAAGGCGAGAACTGATCCATCACAATCGTCATTTCGCGGTGATCTGTAAGATCATAGGCGCACGCAAACGATTTCGCGCTACTACTAGTTGAGGCTGGCAATGGATTCGGCGATGGTGCTGCAGTTATATTGCTCGCGGTGGGTTCACTCGAAGCAACGGACGAGGATTGTTGGCTATCGGGCTGACCTTGATGGCAAGCCGCAATAAGTGCGATCAATGCCGGTGCGAGATATTTTTTGTAGTTCATAGTCAAAACCGTCCCCTATTTAATTTATTGTACGAAAACGCTACATTGGGCAGAGTTCAAGCAAGAACCCTGTTATGTTATTTAAAATGCGCGGTAGCCTACCGGCTCAGTCCCCTGTCATGCGATTTTCTGATGTCGCGTTGTAGCTCAATCTCTCTCTGACGCTCCTGCTCGCGCTCGATGGCGCGCTGGCGGTCCCGCTCCTGTTGCTGATCGACGCCAAGGGCGCGGTTGAGCGTGCTGGCCAGTTCGTGGAACTTGTCCCGCATCTGCGCGCCATGCTCCCGCAACCATTGGCCGCCCCGCTCAATGTATTGCCGCAGACCCTGGCGCTCATGCACCTCGGTATTGTGCTGGGCGACCTTGGTGACAGGCTGATACTCGCGGCCCTCACGCTGGGCGATCTGCTTCGCCTTGCGCTCCATGGCTGTGACCGCTGGCCCCTGCTTTAGCTCCGGCTCCGCCTCGATCCCCTGCGCTTTCAGCGTCCGGTGATCCACCCGTTCGACATGCCCGGCCTGCTCCAGGGCGATGTTCTGCATATTGGCCCACCGCTGCCGCAACTGCTCCACCTCGACCGAGGCCGTTGCCTTCACGTCCAGTTCGCGGGTTTTCGCACCCATGCCCTCCGGGCCGATACGACGGGTCGTCGCCAACAGATGGGCATGGTGATTGCGGTGGTCCCCCTCCCTCCCTGGGAGATGGATCGCAACGTCCACCGCCACCCCGTAGCGGTTGCTGATCTCGCGGGCGAAGCCCAGGGCGAGGTCGCGCCGCTGCCCCGCGTCCAGTTCGGCGGGCAGCGCGATTTCATATTCCCGCGCGACTTTGGCGTCCTTGCGCCGCTCGGCCGCCTCGGCTGCATTCCACAGCGCGGCCCGATCTCGTGCCCAGGCTGGCACATCATCAGGTGCCACGATCTCCTGATGCTCGACGCCTTGCTTGCGGGTGTAATCATGGACGAGGCCGGTGCGCTCGTCCTCGATTTCGACGCCCGCGCGATACGCCGCCGCCGCTGTCGCACTGCGACCGGCGCCACGGCTGATCGCCTTTACCGCAAGATGGAAGCTCGCCATCGCCGCGCCTTTCTTTGCCATGCGGGAGCATGGCGCAGGCGATAGCCTGCTGGGTGCAGGGTTACACCCTGCCGCACGCATTGCCAACGGCAATGCTAAAGTGCGCCCTTCTCTCACTATCGCTCGCTTGGGTTCCCGTGTATGCTTACCGCAAATCGGAGGTTTGGAAATGGCTGCTCCAACACCAGAGGCAATCGAAAACGCCCGCCTTA